>CAMFHA010000006.1 GCA_945952115.1 uncultured Legionella sp.
ATGACAATTTTCAGTTATTGAAAACTTAGTATTTTGAAGTTTCTTGGGTATAGATAATCATGCTAATCATACAAAATCAGCGTATGAAATATTAGTTGATGGTGAGCTAATTTACTCATATCCTCCAACAATAGATACAATGTTTAATGCTGATCTACGTCCTTCCTCTGCTAATTCATTTGGAGATATATTTTATTTATATAACTTACATAGAGTTATGGATGAGAACTTAAAGCGTGAGTTTATAAAAGATATGGTTAATAATGAAAAGCTTTGACAACAACAATATAGCATAGGAAGAGCTGATTTGAGAAAGCGAGACCAAGCGATCTTTGATCAAGAAAAAGCTAAAAAAAATCAAGATCAAATTGGAAATGGATTGAATATTATCCATGCAATAGAAAATATGTCAGGTTTTTTTTCCAGTAATACTAATCTAGATCCATTGACACTTGATGTATCACTCTTCAAAGAAGAAAATTCGAAAGAGTTAAAATCAATTAATATTTAAAGTAATAAAAGATCTCTATCAAGTAGTACATTAATGCATTAAACTCAGACTTCGTTCACACTGACAACAGTTTGCGTGAATTTTTCATAGCATGCGTTTGCCCTGGCGGACAAATAAAATTACTTGCTATTAAATCAATCATTTGGGATCATTATAGCTCTTTGTTTTCTAGGTTGTGTTATGAGTAAACCAATTGACATTCCCGTTGTAGTTGAAAGTGGTAAAAAATACACTACTCCTCAAGGTATTACTGCGATTAAAGACGGTATTAAATCAACCGAGGAGACTCATGAGCGATTGCCTAAACCCAAATGGTTACGTATTGTTAATCAAATTAGTCCTGCTTATAACCAAGTAAAAGAACAAGTACAAAAACATCGTTTAGCAACAGTATGTGAAGAGGCTAAATGTCCGAATATTGCTGAATGTTGGTCTCATGGTACTGCAACAATTATGCTCATGGGAGCTATTTGCACGCGTGCATGCCGTTTTTGTTCTGTAGATACTGGTAATCCACAAGGTTGGTTAGATCCTCAAGAGCCAGCAAATACAGCAAAAACAGTACAATTAATGAATTTAGATTATGTTGTGCTTACCTCAGTAAATCGTGACGACTTACCTGATGGGGGTGCTTTGCATTATGCACAAACTATAAAGGCGATAAAGGAATATTCTCCTAAAACGAAAATTGAAGCCTTAACGCCTGATTTTCAAGGAATAGAAAAAGATGTTGCCGTTTTACTTGAGAGTGGCGTAGATGTATTTGCGCAAAATGTTGAAACGGTAGAACGGTTAACTCATCCAGTTAGAGATAATCGAGCAGGTTATCGCCAAACTTTAAATGTATTAGCTTTTGCAAAAAAATACCGTCCTGAAGTATTAACTAAAACAAGTTTAATGCTTGGTTTAGGTGAAACTGATGAGGAAATCATTCAAACAATGGATGATTTACGTGCTTGTAAGGTCGATATTTTAACTTTAGGACAATATTTGCAGCCTACTAAAAATCATTTACCTATACAACGCTATGTAACACCGGAAACTTTTACTCAGCTAAGAGAAATTGGGTTGAAAAAAGGTTTTTTTGAGGTTGCTTCAGGGCCTTTAGTCCGCTCAAGTTATAGAGCGGATAGGGTATTTAAGCGGGATAATTTAGGATTGTAACTTTGACGAAAACTCCTCAATAGTCCGCCCAGAACGCAATAAAGGAATAGATGTAGCTATGGGATCGATATCTTCAGGTAAAAGATTAACTTTAATTCTTTGGATAATCTCCTTAGTCTTTTCTTTTATTTCGATTAACTCATCACTAAATTCGGCGAGCAAATTATTTTGATTAACTTTGGTTTTATTTTCTAGAATCTCATCTTTTGTTAATAAAATAATTTCATCTAGAAACGCTTTAATTCCTAGTGGCTTTTCAGTTTTTGCAAAACGCAACATATTAGTTATTGATTGAGTATCTATTAATTCATCAGCAAGCTCATATTCATTTTTCACATGCTGTATCAACTCTTTTAATTGATGCTTGATTGTTTCTTTTGTAGCCAACGGATTTTTAATCATATCGATTAAACCAAATGAAACAGCTAATTCTTTTAAAGTAGAATTTTTTATGGTTTTGTTTAAATCCCACATATCAGAATATACCATGGCTTGTTGTAACAAAGAGAGACCATTTAGCAAAAAAGCAAGTTTATGTAAATAAGCATGAGTTTCTTTGATGTTTTCTTTTTCAGTAATAAGCAACTTAGGTAATACAAGAGGCAAAGTTGTTTCTCTAAAATTTGTAAATAAATTCTTCCATAAACGCTTCTGAATTTGTTTTTGATAGAATTCTTCATGTACCTTATTATGTAAATGTAAAACAGGAAAAATTTCTTTGCCAAATGCATTCAGTTCAATTTCTAAGTTAAGTTTTTTAATTAAAGGATTGAGTTGTTTAGGTAGTGATTCTTTGAAAAAATAATAGCTTAATACATCACCTAAACGTTTATTAATTATTTTACTTACTTGATTTGTTCCCTCACTACATTGTTGGATAAGAAGTGTTAGATGTTCTTTATCCGCTGTTGTTAATTCTTTTTTATGTTGTGCTAATAAGCCATTTATTGTAAAAATTAGATGCTCTATTTTTGCTTCGGAAGTATTAAGGTAATCGTTTTTTAGAAGCAAAAGTAGATTTTTCTTTGTCTCTAGCACTTCATTCAATGTAAGTTGTATTTTATATTGTTGGCAGAAACTTTCTAAATAACTTAAACTCGTTGCCGTATAAAGAAGATCTTGGTATTGATGGTGCCATTTAACCAAGCGTTCACGATCAAGATAGAAAGTTTCAGGAATGGTATGTAAAATTGAACGGTTAGGTTCTTGCAAAACAGCAATTATTAATGCATTGGAAATATAAGAGCCAAGATATTTGGAACAAAAGATAGAATCAGAGAGTCGATACTCTTCAGGGTTTTTTAGAAATTTATCTAGCCAAGTTAAAGTATAATGTAGATTAAATTGCTTTCTTAATACCCGAGCTTGAAATTCTTGACGCTCTAATGTCACTATATTTTGAGCGATTCCTGGACGATTCAAATCAATTTTGAAGTTGGTAATCTCAAAATTAATTTGAGACATTTTTGAGTAAATGTAGTCAATGGCTTCTTTTAAGAGAGCAGGATTATGATTATCTTCACTCATCTGTTGATGCATTTTACGAAGAAAAAAATCAGTGTCTTCGTTATGAGCAGTTGATTCTAAATCCCTTATTTGTTCTAAAATCACACCTATTATGTTGTAAAATCCGGGATAAACACCTGCTGCTTCTAGTTGATTTTGGATATTTTTTCGACTGAAATATTGTTTTAAATTAAAAATTTGTCGATGATTATTTGGAGTGAATGTTGTTAATTTATCACCTATTTCTTCTAACACATCAATTATGAGATTAGTGTTAGAGGGTTCTTGTGCCAATGCATTTATAGCGCCATTTACCTCTTTTGATGGAGCAATAGTGCTGGCTTCTGAAGAAAATTTTAATTGTGGATTTAAAGCAAGCTCATGGATTAATACTTCGCTAGGAGAAATTAGCCATTTTATTGCTTCAAGATGAGTATTTAATTTATTTGATGCTTCTTCAACAAGCCTATCTCCTTCATTTTTAAGTAAAAAATGAACTCTTTTTTTAAGGGTTTCTTGCTGTTCTTTATAGCTATCAAAAAGTCTGATCAATCCAGGATCAAGACTATTCATTAAAATAAAGCATTTTTCTTTTAACTCTAAGTATTTATTAATTAAAATCTGAGTAAGTTTATAACGGTTTTTATTTTCCCATTCAGTAAACGTTTCATAATAAGCCATTTGTTTTTTATGGAAGGAATTTAAAGGTTCATAGCCTTCGGTTATAAAGCGATTATCTTGGTTTAAAGGGATGTTATCTAAATTGAAAAAAATTTTATCTACAGAAGGAGTACGTTTAGCTAAAGGAGTGCTGGATGCTTCTACTTCATTTAAATAGATAGTACTCATTAGTTTGCAAACTGCTTCAAATGACTCTAGCATCTCTTTTGCTTGCTCTAATAAGCGCTCATCTATGTCAGTAGGGGACTCAAAAATAAATTGTGATTTGGTGGCAATTAGATAAGCAGTTAAAAATTGACGTTCTCTTTTATAAGCATTAGGCAAGCTAATATGAGAAGGTAAAACAACATCTTTTGCTTGCTCTAAATGCATTAATAGTTTTTGTGTAGTTTCTGCAGTACCAGCTTTAAGTAAAAAATGTTCTAGCTCTGAAAAAGAGCTTTGTTGAGCTTGCTCTAAAGACATTGTCTTATGTACATAATCAAAAGATTCAGAAGCCGTTTTTTTAAGATGTACTTGCTTCCACCAGCGCTTAATGAGCCGAGCTGCCAATTCCTGTTCCAAGTCATTTTTTGTTACTATAGCTTCGGAGTATGAGGAATAGTGTTTGAAAAAAGGGGTTCTATCAATTTTTAATTTCATTCCATTCTCCTTCTTTGATTACCCTTACAGTCTGACCAAAATTAATTCGGTTTGTCAATAGAAAAATGAATTGTTTTTTTATTGGATCCGACATTCCGCAGCACAGTATTTTTTAGATAAAAATTGAGTAAATTTGAATTTTACAGCGCAGTTTACATACAAGTAAATGAGCATTTAAAATTCAAATTTACTCACTTTTTAGCAAAAAAGACGAAGCTGCGGAATGTCGGTTGGATGGTTTTAAGTGTTGATAAAAATGAAGACAGGCGCCTTGCATTAAAGCAAAAGGCGCAGGTTATGCAAGAAGTTTAGGCTAAATCAATTTTATGTTGTCTAGTTTTTTTATGAAGAACATAAGAAAAAAGAAACATCACTAGTCCTATAACAAAAGCAAATAAACCTAGAAGCAAATAATATTCTTTATAAAATGCTAAACTTTCAATGGGTGAATGAATGGTTTCTGGAATAGCTACTAAACCTGCTAATCTACCAGATAATGCATTGGAAAGAGAGCTAGCCAAGTACCATACGCCCATAGCAAAAGCGATATCTGTCTTATCGCAATATAAACCAATCATGCTAAGACCAATAGCGCTAACCCATAATTCGGCTACTGAAATTAAAATATAAGTAAGCGCTATATAATTACCTTCCACGAGCCCTTCAATCGCATGATGTGCAGCAAAAGCCATGACAAGTAAGCCCAGACTGGCAAGCATGGTTCCTGAGGCAAATTGATAGGGAATGGTAAAACGAGGAAAAAGCTTATAACATTTTGGTAATTGGCTACCAATAAGCAAAATTAGCAAAGGATTTAACATTTGATATTGAGCTGGTGAAATAGTAAATCCTAATAAATGATGGTTGGAATTGCTTTTAGCAAAAAGCACCAAAGTACTATTCATTTGATTATAAATAATAAAGAAAACAATGGCCTCAACAATAAGAAACAGTGCAATCATTTGTTTAGTACGATTTTCACCTTTTAAAATAAGCGTTTTTTTTAAGAACCAAGAAATACCTAAAAAACAACCAATAGTAATAAAGATGCTGGCGATATAAACATGCGAGTAGGCAAATAAAGTTAAAGCATAAATAATTGCTATATAACTGATGAGATGAATAATATTTTTTTGAGATAATTTGATAGTGTCTTTACCCCAGATAATGCTGTCATAAATAGAGTAGCTTTTGGCAAAATTTAAAGCGGATATAGATTTACCAATAAAAGTAAGTGTTAATACAGATAAGGGACCATAACGACTATCAAGCAAAGCAGGAGCCATAAAAGCCGCCAGAAGACCCCCTACATTAATAGCCATGTAATAGTAGGTCATTGCCGATTTTGCTTTAATCGCATCATCAGAATAAATATGAGAAACCATACTAGAGGCAGTTCCCATTAATAGTGAATTAGTTGCAGGAATTAAGGCATAGGCAGCAATAAATAACTTATCTCCTAGGCTATTGACTGTATAACCACTGAGCATCACTAATAAATAAGCGCAAGCAAGCATTATACTACCAATGAGAATAGCGCGCCGTATACCAAGTATTTTATCTGCCATAAAACCACCTAAAACAGGCATTAAATAACCAGTCGCTTGAGTTACTCCTATAAAGGCATAAGCTTCTGCTTGGCTATAACCTAAGCCTTGTTGTACTAAGGGTCTAGTTAAAAAAAGAATAAGAATGGTGTTTAATGCATAAACAGCAAACTGGCTCCAAAAGGTAATAAAAATGATATTATTACTTTGCCTTTGATGGAGAGATAATTCAGAAAAATAACTTCTTATGGCGTGAGTAATCATAGAATATTCCTTCTTTAATCACTGACAAAAGAAGACAATATCATTTCTTTGCTAGAACTACATCAATTATATGGGTGTCATGATAAGGAAAAGTGAATATTTTAGTAAAAAGACGCTTAACTCTTTGTATTAAAAAATATTTTGGAAGCATGCGTATAGATAAACTATTTAAAAACCAAGTACCATCGATACCAAATAAAGCAAGTTCATCAATATTATTTAAAATGATAGGAATTTCGATGCGTTGGTGTGCAATAACTTCAAATTGATATTGTTTAAATGCGAGCATCAACTCGTCTTCACTGGCGGCTGCCGTTGTATTCTTTACGATGGACTTGTAATAATGGCCAATGACGCTACTTAAAATAGAATCTTTAGCGATAAAGTCAGCTAATTTTTGTTGTGCAATTGGAAAGGAATCATAGGTTGTAGTGATCATAGAAAAATGACCATTGGCACGAGTTAGGAGTTTGGCTTCATTAAATAAAGCGCAGAGAGGAATGTTAGCATTAATAAAATGAGCTAAGACTAAATCTTGGCTATGTTGGGGAAGAAAACGATCAGCTTCCAAGGCATTGGCTTCTATCGCTTTTAAAGGTAACGTTAATGCTGCTTGTTTCAACATTTCCGAAGAAACATCAATACCTGTAAATTCAGCATTGGGTATTTCTTTATGAAGCTTGCTTAATAAGCAACCATCTCCCACGCCTAAATCCAAAATTTTATAATTGGGTTTTAAGCCCAAGTGAAATTTCTTCATTTGTGCAATAGCTACTTTATGACTAGCACTGATCGCTCCAAACTGATCAGCAATAATATCATGTTCGGTAGCTTGACTATACATGGCCTTCAAGGACATGCAACCTTCCTATTTTTTTATGATCTTTTAAGTATATCTGGATTAAAAGAGCTTGGCGACAGCTGTTGGTGAAAAAAATTTTTGGTGTAATATACTCAATTTCCTTCAAAATGCTATTTTTAGCCTCACTCATGGCATTTTAAAAGATTTGGAATAGAGCTGATTATTACTTATCTTTTAAAGTGCCATGAGTGAACAAATCAAATAGTCCAAAACCTAGCATTTTGCAGGAGCTTGAGTATAAATAAAAAAATCTTCTTAGAAGACAGTTTTTTCATATCATGTTAAAATGCGTTTTGCTATTAATCAAGAATGGTAACTGCTCGCACGTCATCCTGAGTCACTTGCGGCGAAAGATCTTTGGATGTTGCAATGCGCTTAAATTCAGGAGATCTTTCGTTTCACTCAGGATGACGAGATGAGCAGTTACTAAGAGTGTTCTATACAGGATTAATTATTATAAATGAAAGAGCAATATAATATAAAAGAACCGAATTTTATTAATTTGACCCAACTCTTTTGGCAACAGAAGTGGACTATCTTAATAGTGACTATGTTGATAACTTTGCTAAGTTTTGTTTATACTTTTACGCATCAAATTACCTACGAAGCCCGTGTCTTATTAAGTGTTCCTCCCGAAATTGAGAGCTCTTTTTTAAATCTAGAAACATCAATTTATCCTAATTTATTAAAAGATAATGATTTTAATAACATAGAGCTTTATTCTCTTTTTACTCAAGTTCTAAAATCGGAATCTATTAAGCAACTATTTGCCACGGAGAGTAATAATTTATTAAAAAACATTCGTGTTCTCGAAGATAAGAGAACTAATCCTTCTCAATTTTTAGTGAGATTTACTGCTAAAGATCCTGAAGAAGCAAAAAAGAATTTAAAAGCATATATTGCTTATGTAAATAAAATAGCCTTGAGCCGCTTACCTGCTTTAGTGCAAAGAAGAAAAGAAATAATACTAGATAAATTAAATCAGCAAATTATTTTATTAAAAGAAGTTATAAAAAATAGTAAAGCAGTTTATACGGCACGCATAAAAGAAAGTTTGGCTATTGCAGAGCAAAATGGAATAAAAAATATAGTTATTTCATCTCCAGGAATTGCTGAAGAGTTAATTCAAATCTATGAGGAAAATTATAAACTTCATATAAATCAAATAAAATCTTCACAGTTTACCGAGTTGTTTGCTTTTAGATCTAATATTTTATTGACTGATAATAGTATAAAATCTAAGCTTTTTAATATTTTGCTTTTGGGAGTATTAGGGGGCTTAGTTTTAGGTTTTTTTATTGCGATGATAAGAGAAGGGGCCTTGCCATTAAGTAATAGAAAAGTTGAATTTTATCAATGACGCTTATTAAAACCAGTATATTAAATGGGGTAGCTGTACTAGTAAAACTACTTACTTTTCTAGGAATTAATAAGCTACTTTCACTTTATGTCGGTCCAGTAGGTTATGCTTTTTTGGGGCAATATCAAAATTTAATTACTGTAATAACTACTTTTGCGAGTGGTGCTATTACTATCGGAGTTACTAAATATACTGCTGAATATTATTATGATGAGAAAAAGCAGCATATTTTATGGCAAACAGCTACAAAAATTGCCTTAATGGGCTCCATAATAACTGCAATTTTCATTGCTGTTTTTAGCAAAAACTTAGCTTTAATTTTTCTGCATAATGAACATCTTTATGGAGTTTTCTTATGGTTTGGAGCAACCTTAGGTTTGTTTGTGCTAAATTCACTTTTGTTAGCCATTCTAAATGGAAAAAAAGAAATCAATTTGTATGTTGCTGCAAATATTTCAAGTAGCTTTTTAGCCTTAATTATTAGTGCTATTTTAGTGATTTACTATGGTTTATATGGCGCTTTGGTCGCTTTGGCAGTATATCAATCAGTATCATTTTTTATTACCTGTTTTATTTGTAATAAAACATCTTGGTTTCGATTTAACTATTTAGTTGGAAAATTAAATAGGCCTATTGCTATAGATTTATTTAGATATGCTATGATGGCAGCCGTAAGCGCTATTTGTATACCTGGAAGCCAAATTTTAGTACGTAACTACATAGGTACATCAATCAATTGGCAATCAGCAGGTTATCTAGAGGCGATATGGCGACTAAGCTCAGCTTATTTAATGGTTGTTACCACTACTTTGTCTCTGTATTTTATACCTAGTCTTTCAGAGTTAGATGATCCCAAAAAGATTAAAGCAGAAGTAGTAAAAACATTTAAAGTTATTATTCCTTTTACTATAATCAGCTCTACTCTTATTTATTTGTTTCGCAAATTTTTAATTACTTGGTTGTTTACTTCAGACTTTACAGGGATGGAAGAATTATTTGCCTGGCAAATGATTGGCGATACAATAAAAGTTTCCAGCTGGATATTGATGTATCTTTATGTGGCAAAGAATTTTTATCGTTTATATATTTTTTCTGAAATTTTTTTCTCTCTAAGTTTCTATGTTTTAGTATTAATCTTAGAGAGTAAATTAAAACTACAATCAGTAGCCATTGCTCATGCAATTAACTATTGTTTTTATTTTGCTTTTGGAATATTGGCTTTAAAAATGAAAAAAGTTTTGTAATTGGAATGTAAAAAATATGATGATAGATAGAGCAACGGGATTTTTCATTACTAAAAAGAATGTATACAGTTCTCCTGTATCATTTTTTAGTTCAATTGTTGGCTTGAAATTAATTGCTACTTTATTCGCTATTTATATCTACGCTCGTGTTTCTCCATTTACAGACGCAGAGCATTATTTGCATAGCGGCGTAGGTTGGAATTTTTCTTTGATATTTCAACGAACTCTGTTCACTAGCTTTGTTTATTCTAGTTTAAAATCTTTATTATTTTATGATCCTTTAGTTCACCTTTTTATCTCTGCTTTATTTGCGGGTACTTTAGTTTATGTTTTTAAATTAGACTATTATTTTTTAGATAAACCTTTGTTTATAAGCTCTTTATTACTACCTCATTTTTTAATATGGTCAGGAGTAGTAGGTAAAGAGGTACTAGCAATAATAGGATTTTTCCTTGTTATAAAAGCATGTGTAGATTTAATCATTTGGAACAAAGTTAGAGTCATTACTTTAATAATTGGTTTTTTTCTGGCTGCCATTGTACGGCCGCATTATGCTGTATCGTATTTCTATTTATTTTGTATCTCTTTATTATTTGCTAAAAGTAAAATAAAGGGTTTAGGACTTTTTTCTCCTTCTAAATCTTTTTTGCTATTTTTATTAGTAAGTTCTTATTGTTTAATCCTATTGTTTTATCTTGAGAAATTTTATGTTGACTATTTAATGAATTATATGCATTTAACTCAGCAATATTTTTTAAGATTTGTTAATAGTACTGGTAATCGATGGGATATTAATTGGGAATATCCAAGTGATTTTATTGTCAATTTACCTTGGGGATTGCCTTTTAGTATTATTGGACCGACTTGGGCTGAGGCTTTACAACGTCCTTTTCTTTTCCCTGTATTTATTGAAGGTTGTCTAGCTTGGTTTTTATTATTCCTAATTACTTGTCAGCTCATTCGTTTTGTTAAATTAAATCCTAAGTATAGTTCCTTGATTATTTGGGGCTTTATTCCTGCTGTAATTGTAGGATTAATTATCAATTATCCATTTGGTATTTTTAATCCTGGTTCTGCTGTTAGGTATAAGCAAGCGCTTAGCCCTTTATTATATTTTTACCCTTTATTATTAATGGCGTCTGTTAAACGAAAAAAATATTTAGATATCCAAGTTAGTGCGATTAAAGGTAACTGCTCATCCCATCATACTGAGTGGAATGAAAGATCTCCTGAATTAAAGCACAGTGCAACACCCGGAGTTCCTTCATCGCAGGCGACTCAGGATGACGTGTGAACAGTTATGATTAAGGATTATCAATGAATATTTTAGTTTTAGGAGGAACAGGATTTTTAGGGCGCTTTATAGTTGAATTATTATTTAGAGAGAATATAGAGTGTACTGTTTTAACTCGTGATCTGGAAAAAGTGAAACTATTTTCTAAAAAAATAAATTTCATACAGGCTGACTTATTAGATCTCGATGAGCTTAATCTGTCCTCTTACACGCATATAATTAATTGCTCCGGAGAGCTCAAAAATAAATCTATAATGCATTCGCTTCATGTTGAAGCTATTGCTCGAATACTGAATAAGCTAAAGCAATATTCTAATCATGCTCACTGGATACAAATAAGTAGCGTAGGTGTTTATGGTAAAGTAAAAAAGGGAGTAATAAGCGAAAATTCTGTGTTTGCTCCTATTGGCGAATATGAAAAAACAAAAGCTGAATCAGAATTATTAGTTAAGCGTTTTTGCTCAGAAAATAAAATAAAATACACGATTATTAGACCGTCTAATGTATTTGGATGTGGAATGCCAAATCAGTCTATAGCCCAATTAATTTCTATTATCAAAAGAAAATTATTTATATATATTGGTAAAAATACTAGTAAACAGGTAATGAACTATGTTCCTGTCGAGGATGTAGCAAAATTAGTACTTCTCTGTTTAAAAAATGAAAATTCCATAAATCAAGAATTTAATATTTCTGATCAACTAAGCCTTGAAGATTTTGTAAGTCTTGTTTGTACCGAATTAGACATTGAAAATAAGTTTCCTAAGGTTCCTGAATTATTGGTTAGATTTTTAGCACAAATATGTTGGTTTATTCCTAAAGCTCCCTTAAAACCTTCTCGGGTCGATGCATTGACTATGCGGGTTAATTATTCAAATAAAAATGCACAAGAGCTTTTAGATTACAGGCCTGCCATCGGTGTAAGAACAGCAATGAAGAATTATATTGCTTCGTTAATTATTAACAATACAGCATGAGGATAAATGGATGAGTTGCTTTATTATTGCAGAAGCAGGAGTAAATCATAATGGCAATATTGATCTTGCAAAAAAATTAATTTATGCCGCTAAAGAAGCAGGAGCGAGTGCTGTTAAATTTCAAACATTTAATGCAGAAAAATTAGTAAATAAAACAGCAGATAAAGCCCAGTACCAAAAAAAAAATATGGGGGATGCTCATTCGACTCAATATCAAATGCTGAAATCTTTAGAGTTATCGATTGAAGAACATTATATTCTTAATGATCTAGCTAAATCTATTGAGATTGAGTTTATGTCTACCGGTTTTGATGAGGAAGCAGTTGATTTTTTAGTTAAATTAGGTATTAAAAGAATTAAAATTCCTTCTGGAGAAATAACTAATATTCCTTATCTAATCCATGTTGCACAAACAGGCTTGCCTATAATTATGTCTACAGGCATGTGTCATTTGGAAGAGGTTCGAGAAGCAGTAGAGCTCATTAAACCTTATTATAAAGAAAATTTTAAAGAGTATCTTACTTTATTACATTGTACTTCTAATTATCCAGCTGAATTGAATGAAGTTAATTTGAGGGCAATGCATACTCTGGCTAAAGAATTTAATGTACCAGTAGGCTATTCTGATCACACTTTAGGTGCTTTAGCTTCTACTTTGGCCGTTAATATGGGTGCTGTTGTTATTGAAAAACATTTTACTTTAGATAAAAATTTACCCGGACCTGATCACGCTGCTTCAATGACACCGGATGAATTAAAATTTTTAATACAAACCATCAAAGATATTGACGTAATTTTAGGTAGTGATGAAAAAAAACCCAGTGAAAATGAACTATCTATAAGAAATTTAGTGAGACGAAGTCTTACCTTAAAAAATGATTTACTCGCTGGCTCAATAATAAGTCAAGATGATCTTATTTTATTGCGTCCTGGATATGGTATTAGCCCAAGAGATTTATCTAAAATAATTGGAACCCGGTTGCGTGTTAGCTTAACAGCAGGTAGCACTTTGCTTTGGGAGCATCTTGCATTATGAGTATAAGAAAAATTATTTATGTGAGCGGAACACGGGCTGATTATGGATTAATGAAAGAAACACTTAAGAAAATAGATAATTCATCAGAGATAGATTTATCAATTTGTGTTACAGGCATGCATCTTAGTGCTTTATATGGAAACACTATAGAAGAAATTAAAAATGATAGATTTAAAATCTGTGGGACTATTTTTATTGAAGTAGAAGATACAACGCCTTTAGTAATGGCGAAATCTATTGGGCATAATATTATTGGATTTGCAGATATTTTTGCAAAAGAGCAGCCTAATGTTGTTTTGCTTTTAGGTGATAGAGGAGAGACTTTAGCGGCGGCAATTGCTGCAGTTCATTTAAATATTCCGATAGTGCATCTGCATGGCGGTGAGCGATCTGGAACTGTAGATGAAATGGTTCGTCATGCTATCTCTAAATTAGCCCATTACCATTTTGTGGCCACTGAAGCCTCGAAACAACGCCTTATTGCAATGGGAGAAGTGGCTGACTCAATATTCCTAGTAGGTGCTCCAGGTCTTGATGAAATTAAATTACATAAGCCTTGCACTAAAAATGCTTTTATAAAGCAATACCAGTTTGATGCACAAAAAAAAATAGCTTTATTAGTTTATCATCCTGTAGTACAAGAATATGATGAGATTGCTGAACAATTTTCTCAGGTCATTGAGGCTGCATTATCTTTTGATTTACAAATTATTTGTTTGCAACCAAATTCTGATGCGGGTGGGCAATTAATTAGAGAAAAACTAAGTAACTATGATAATCCCCCAAATGTTCTCATTATTTCTCATTTATTAAGAGCGCGTTACATTGATTGCTTAGCTAATGTAGATGTAATGCTGGGAAATTCAAGTAGTGGTATTATTGAAGCGGCTTCGTTTAATTTGCCAGTAGTTAATATTGGCACAAGACAAAATTTACGTGAACGAAGCGACAATATAATTGATGTAGAGGCTAATTTTGAATCAATAAAAAAAGGTTTAAAAACAGCATTAAACTTAAATATAGGGAATTATATTAATTGCTATGGCGATGGTAACACGAGTCAACGGTGTTATGAGTTATTAAAAAATATAAATTTAGACAAGAAAATATTAAATAAATCCAATGCGTACTAAATTAAAAATTATAGGTTGTGGAGGGCATGCTAAAGTAGTCATTGACGCCTTATCGTGCAACCAGGCTAATTACGATATTACTTTATGTGATGATAATCCTTTGCTTTTAGGAAAGGAGTTTCGTGAGCTTTTAGTTGATTCTACTCTAAAAGATCTTTCTAGTTTTACTGATCTTATTCATGTGGCCATTGGAGATAACCAAATTCGAGAAAATATTCTCACCTTAAGCAAACAAAACAACTTAAATTCATTAACTATTACACATAAAGCGGCTGTAATTTCTAAATCAGCTCAATTAAAAGACGGCTCATTTATTGCCGCCCGCGCAATTTTAGGACCTGATTGTTTAATAGGTGCAGGGTGTATTATAAACCATGGAGCAGTAGTTGATCACGATGTTCAAATTGGTAATTATGCCCATATTGCTCCCAATAGTACTTTAGGGGGAGGAGTTATAATAGGGGATGGTGTACTAATAGGAGCAGGAGCTGTGGTTTTGCCTAAAGTGATAATTGGGAATAAGGCAATAATTGGAGCTGGAGCTGTAGTAGTGGGCAATGTAGAGTCTGGTGCAGTGGTAAAGGGTATTCCCGCAGTTTAAGGAAAAATAATGTTTTCTATTGACAGATTGTACATAAAAAAGAATTTTACTTTAAAGAGTGCCTTGAGTAAATTAGATGAAACAGCCCAAGGGGTATTGTTTTTGGTAGATGATGGAGATCATTTAATTCGCACCATTACCGATGGTGATATTAGACGGCTTCTTTTAAAAGGATGTACCCTCGATTCTTTATTAGAAGAACTTCCAGAGCATCATTCTAAAATATTACCTGATAATGCATCAATTCAAGATGCTTATCATTTAATGCAAGACTATGAAATAGATCACGTTGTTTTGGTCGATAATGAGCAAAGGCCTGTGCGTTTAATTCATCGAAGAGAATTATCACCCAATATTTTCCTATCTTCTCCGCATTTAGGCGAACATGAACATCATTATGTGCAAGAAGCGTTTTCAAGTAATTGGGTTGCTCCTCTTGGGCCTAACGTAGATGCTTTTGAAAAGGAAGTAGCTGCTTATATAGGAGTTAATTCTGCAGTTGCTTTAAGCTCAGGCACAGCTGCTTTACATTTGGCGCTTATTTTATTAGATGTCAAACCAGGTGAAGTTGTTTTTTGTTCGACATTTACTTTTGTTGCAACAGCCAATCCTATTTTATATCAAGGAGCTACTCCTGTATTTATTGATTCTGAGCCCGAAACTTGGAATATGTCACCTAGAGCGTTAAAGCGTGCATTAGAACAAGCTAAGAATGAAAATAAATTACCTAAAGCGGTGATTATTGTTAATTTATATGGCCAAAGCGCAAATTACAATGAATTGTGTGCCTTATGCAACCAATACAATGTTCCTATTGTTGAAGATGCAGCAGAATCGCTTGGGGCAAAATATGAAAATAAATACAGCGGTACTTTTGGTAAGTTAGGTATTTTTTCTTTTAATGGAAATAAAATTATAACTACTTCTGGAGGTGGAATGCTTGTTTCCAACGATAATGAGTTGATTGAAAAAGCACGCTTCTTATCGACACAAGCTCGAGATAATGCCATGCATTATGAACATAGTGTAGTGGGTTATAATTACAGAATGAGTAATGTATTAGCTGGAATAGGTAGAGGGCAACTAAAAGTATTAGAGCAGAGAGTTAAAGCAAGAAAAAATATATTCTCTCAATATAAAGAAGCTTTAAAAGTCTATTCATTTATTAAAATGATGCCTGAAATAAGCAATGGTTACAGTACTAATTGGTTATCTTGTATGATAATTGATCCTGAATGCTCTACAATTTCTCCAATTGACTTAATCAACCAATTAAAAAAGTATAATATTGAAGCAAGAAGAACATGGAAACCAATGCACCGACAACCGTTGTATGCTTCTTCTAATTATTTTCCTCATCAAGAGTATTTTAGTGTGAGTGATTATTTATTTAATCATGGAGTTTGTTTACCTTCGGGTTCTAACTTGAGTATTCAAGATTTTGATCGTGTGATTCACTGTATAAGAGATTTTTTTAATAGAGAAGTGCGAATCACATGAGAAGAATTTTAATTGTTGGTCTAGGTAGTATTGCTAAAAAACATATTAAGACGCTTAAACTATTGTACCCTCAAGTTGAGTTGCATGTCGTTTCTTCCAGTGGAAATTCTCAAATAAAGGAGAGTCCCTCTTTACTTTTTTGCAAAGATATTACGCAGGCTATTAATTATTCTCCTGATTTTGCTTTAGTTGCATCTCCAGCAACTTTTCATTTTACGCATACGAAAACATTATTAAATGCCGGTATTCCTGTTTTAGTAGAAAAGCCATTAACGGCGGATTCGCAAGAAGCAAAAGAATTAGTTGAGTTAGCTATTCAAACTCAAGTACCTGTTAAAGTAGCCTATTGCCTGCGTTATTTATCTTCTGCGAAGAGAATAAAAAATGTGCTATCAGAAAATAAGATTGGGCCTATTTATAACGTGATAGCTCATGTAGGCCAGTATTTACCAACTTGGCGTCAAGATAAAGATTATCGAAATTCAGTTTCAGCATCAAATGACTTAGGTGGTGGTGTTTTGCTGGAATTAAGCCATGAATTGGATTATTTACAATGGCTTTTAGGCCCTTTGACCTATAACTATTCTTTATTAAGACATACAAAAGAATTAGCCTTGGAAGTAGAGGAAATTGCTGATATTTTTTTAACTACTGAGACAGGGACAGTATGTACCGTGCATATGAATTTTATTCAAAAAAAACCACAAAGATATTGTTATTTTCTTGGAGAGAAAGGTCATATTTATTGGAATTTAATGGATAATTCAATATCGTTTCATTCTGATAAAAAAGATGAATTAATTTATGATGGTGCTTCTTGGGATAGAAATAAGATGTATCAACTAATGATAGAGGATTTTGTAGAACAAGTGAGATTGAATCAAGTAAATATTAAACCTCTTATTAGTGCTTATAAGATAGTGGAACTTATTACGCAAATTAAAAATCAAGCCCTTTGGGGAATAACACAATGATTATATATCCTTTTATTTTTGCTCGTGGCGGCTCTAAAGGGTTACCAGGAAAAAATATCAAATTATTAGCAGGAAAACCTTTAATTCAATATTCTATTGAAGTAGCTCAACAAATTAATACAACAGTTTTTGTTTCTACTGATGATGAACATATAGCTAATATTGCTTCTCAGTTGGGCGCGATTATTATTCAAAGACCAGCAGAATTAGCAAGGGATGCTAGCCCAGAATGGTTAGCTTGGCGACATGCCATTGATTATGTACAATCTCATTATGGGATTTTTGATTTATTTGTAAGTTTACCGACCACTAGCCCTTTACGTTCTGTGCAGGATGTTACTAGAGCTATAAAAATGATACACAATAAAAATGCTGATATATGTATTTCAACTACCAGGGCTAATAGAAATCCCTTTTTTAATATGGTTAAAATAAACGAAGAAGGTTTTTGTGAGTTAGTAAATAATACTCAAGATAATAAAATATATCGACGTCAAGATGTGCCTGAGATTTTTGATATTACAACCGTAGTTTATGCTAGTAAGCCTGAGTTTATTTTGAATCATTCAAGTCTTTTTGAAGGAAAAGTAGCTAGCGTGCTTATACCTAAAGAACGAGCAGTCGATATTGATGATATATATGATTTTAAATTAGCTGAAGCAATTATTAATTCTAGAGATCGTCATGATGCTGAATGAAAAAAAAATATTGGTTGTTGGCGCAGGGGGGTTATTAGGTGCACAGACAGTGCAATCTTTGTTAAATCATAAGGCTTTTGTTATTGCCGCTGATCTTAATGTTTCCAGCTTAGAAAACAAATTAGTCACTCAAGGTATAGATGTGAAGAGTTCTCATCTTTCTTGTGCCCCACTTGATATTACTAATGCACAACAAGTAATTGATTTTTTTTCAAATCTAAATGAATTAGATGGCCTAGTAAACTGTACTTATCCTCGTAATAAAAACTATGGCCGTGATTTTCTTGAAGTGAATTTAACTGACTTTAATGAAAATCTGTCCTTACATTTAGGCTCCGCATTTTTATTAATGCAACAGTGCGCTGCATTTTTTTTAAGGAAAAAAACGCCTTTTTCTTTAGTGAATATTGCTTCAGTGTATGGAGTAATACCTCCTAAATTTTCTATATATAAAAATACGCCCATGACAATGCCAGTAGAATACGCAGCTATCAAATCAGCAATCATTCATATGAATAAATATGTTGCTTGTTATGTAAAAAACAGTGATTTTCGTATTAATAGTGTTAGCCCAGGTGGATTATTTGATAATCAACCTGAATCTTTTTTACAAGAATATAAAAAACTGACCTTAGGTAAAGGGATGCTCAATGTAAGCGATGTTTTAGGAGCAATAGTATTTTTACTTTCAGATTATGCACAATTTATGAATGGCCAGAATTTAATTGTTGATGATGGGTTTAGTTTATAAATATAAAGATGATTAATATAATAAAAAAAATAAAATTTTGGTCGAAAGCAGATAGAATTGGTCCTGATATTCCTTTGAATCATTGGATGTTGCATTTTGAAGGAACAATGAAGCGACTTTGTCAAAAAAAATTCAAGTATTTTGATGATTCAGCTTCATTTCGACATGGTGCCTATGCAATTTGCTGCTCCAAAATTTCTATAGGAGCTCATGTTACTATTCGTCCAGGAACTATGTTGTTTGCTGATCCTCGACCTGATGGAGCAGGAATAATTATTGAGAGCAATGTACTGATTGGCTCTGGTGTACATATGTATGTAAATAATCATCGTTTTGATGATAAAAGTTTATTTATTTCACAGCAAGGCTGGTATGATTCTAAAGAAATTCTTATAAAAGAAGGAAGTTGGATTGGCGCTAATGCAGTTATTCTTCCGGGTGTTTCTATAGGTAAAAATTCTGTGGTGGGTGCAGGTAGTGTGGTTACAAAAAATGTACCTGATTTTTGTGTATTTGCAGGTTCCCCTGCTAAATTAATTAAAAATTTGTAACATGTGGAGTAATATTAGGGAGCAGTTCCTTTAAGCCTAGAAAACGACAATATTTTCATGTAGGTTGGGCCTTGGCCCAACAAAGCAAAGCATATAAATGTGATAAATATGCAATTTATGAGAGATATCCGTAGATATCATTAATGCACGAGCTTGTTGGGGCAACTTTGTTGGGCCAAGGCCCAACCTACCTCATCGTTTTAAAGGAACGACACCCATAATATTTTTTATTCGTTATTATGGACTTATTATGTATTTTGTTAAATTACTTAATTTTTTATCTCCTATTTTATATAAATATAAGTATCAATTTAAGCATCCACATCAACATGATCCTTATAAACAGATTTCCGCATTATCTAAAAATTTAAAGATGAATAGTAACTGCTCATCCTTCCATCCTGAGTGGAGCGAAAGATCTCTTGAAATTAAGCATAGTGCAACATTTGGAGATCCTTTGTCGCAAACGACTCAGGATGACGTGCGAACAGCTGCGAAGAATAATAAGTCAGATGCTAAAAAAATTTTAATGGTTCCTTTTCGAGTTGCTTCTGGGTCTAATTTATTTGAGGGTAATTGTTCTCTTATTTTTCAAAAACGAGGCTATGTCGTTGATTATCTAATGTGTGGCCAATCAGTTAACTATTGCGAAGAAATAGATTCTTTTAAATCAAAAATCTTTAGATGTAACTTATGTTTTTATGAACAAAATAAATTTATTTCTAGTTTTAAAGGTAATGGTGTATTTATTAATCAATACCTTTCAAAAGAAGAACGCTCAAATATTAAAAAAGAAATTGAAGGAATAAACCTTAGTCAATTAGAGAATTATTTATACTTAGGTGTTCCTATTTATAAGCCTTTGGTGTCTGCAATGCAATTACACTTAAAAAAGGCATTTTTTTCTGTTGTGGAACATGAGCCTATTATAAAAGGATATATTGAAACAATTTTTACTACTATCAAAGCATTAGATAATTATTTTAGTAAAAATACGGTGGAGCTTGTTTGTTTATCTCATGGCGTTTATTCCACTTGGGGCGCTGTACAACAATACTGTTTGAGTCGCTCCATAAGATTTGTTACCTATGGAAGATCATACAATGGCGCAGGAATTATTGCGGCCCATGATGATTCTTATCTTAATGAACCGATGTATGAAAAAAACAGTAATTGGAATCAAAATCCATTAAAGCACAAGGAAAAAGAAAAAATAACCAGTTATTTACGAGCAAAAATAGGATTAGAAAAAAAGGCCTACGATTATGTAAGTTATCATTCTGGCTCAACTGTTTTTTTAACTAAACATGAATTATATCAAAAATTAAATATCGATATCACTAAGAAGATAATTGCTTTGTTTCCTAATATTCCTTGGGATGGGCAAACTTATAGACCTGCTTTAATTTTTGATAATATAAATTCTTGGATTTATGAAACTATTGATTGGTTTGTTAAAGAAAAAAATTGTGTTTTAGTTATTAGGACTCATCCTGCTGAAAAAAGAATGCCCAGTACGGAAGGGGGGTTATATGATATTTTGCAAAAAAGATATGGTGATAGCTTTTTGTTTGAACATGTAAAATTGATTCCAGCTGAAAGCGATATAAGAAGTATTGCCGTTGCACAACATTCATTAGCAGTTTTATTGTATGGATCTACTATTGGTTATGAAACTACTTTTTTAAAAATACCTACTATTTTAGGCTCTAAATTTTATTATAGTGATAGAGATATTACTTTTGATCCTAAAACTAAAGAAGAGTATTTTTATTTAATTCAAAAAGCAATTGATGGTGAATTAGTTGTAGATGAAGCTCGCCACGAGCGTTTACTTCAATATGCCTATCATTATAATTTTCGTCGAGTGATGCCCGAAACTTTAATGAATCTAAAAGGTTTAAATTTTGATGGCTATAAATACCATGATTTAGATGCCTTAGTTAACGATCAAGTGATTAATAAATTTATTGATCAGTGCTTAAGTGGAGAAAAATTTTATTTTGATGAATGTTATTAGTAACAAAATCGCACGACTGACTAACTACCATGTAGCAAATGTTTTAAATTTTTTCATGGGTTCAATTTGTGCTGTGCTATGTTCGTTCTTAGCTACTTTTTTATTAAATGCCAATCTTTCTAAAGAAGAAATGGGATATTATAGTTATGTGTTTACGTTATTGAGTTTTTGCTATCCTATTCTTTCTTTATCTTTATTTAATGGCTATCCTCGTTTTATTGAATATTATCAAAGCGATCGTTTGATACACTTTGTACATAAGATGTCTTGGGTGTCAACTCTAATATTTGTTACGCTAATAATGCTTTATTTTAATTCTCGGTATTTCGCTGCGTTTGCTTTTATTATTCTTTATCAAGAGCGTTTGTTATTAGCACGCGCTCAACTCCAAATAGCTAAGTATAATTTTTTAAACATTGTTCAGAAATTAATTTTTTTAGCTTTATTATTTCTTTATTACTTAACCAATCATCTTTTATCTGCTAATTCAGCCTTATTTTTTATGGGGAGTTCTTATTTAATAAGCTACTTCATTAGTTATTTCTGGAAAGAAAATTGTTTTGTTTCTTCGGAATATTATCAAGAGTTTAATAAAAATATTTTTCTGAAATTTTGTTTTTTTACCATGCTCACCAGTACTATAAACTGGATACTTATTTTTTCAGACCAAGTGATTATTAAGTATTTTTATTCTTATGAGGCCCTAGCTCCTTATGCTGTGGCTTATAGAATTGTTTCTATGTTAGGATTAATTTCAGGTGTATTTTTATCTTATTACCCAACTGTTTATTTTAAAAAAATAAAGGAAGGAAAGGGTATTAAAGAAATTTTATTATTACGCAAATATTTTATACAGCTCTTATTAGTAACTACTTTGATTATTTGGTTGGCTAAACCATTAGTTTATAAACTATTTGGTGCGTCGAACTATCTAGCTCAGAGTAATTTTTTCGGACCTTTATTATTAGGTGAAGTATTTCGTATTATGGGTACTATAGTCCTCACTTTTTTGACTTATAAATTAAAACAATTGAATATTTTAGCTTTGATGTTTTTTATTTCTATTTTAAATAGCGTTTTAAATATTTTATTTGTCCCTATTGGGGGTCCGATTGTTTCAGCTTATAGTACTTTACTCTGTTTTATTTTATATTTTGTTTTTAGTCTTTTTATTTCTTATATTCCTGAATGTAAACATTTAAAAAGCATTACAATAACTGATGAGCCCAATGACACTAACTATTAATCAATTTTATATAGAATTAAAAGTATTTTTAAATCAACATCAAATTCCTTATAAAGATTTTGATATGGCAAATATTGATTTTTCAAAATCCGATATTGATATTGTGCTCAAATCAGAAGCCGATTTGAAAAAAATAAAAGCGTTTATTAGAAAGCAATCGATTAAAATCAAAATAAGAATTGATAATAAAAAACAATTTTATTTTATAATAATTGATAAAAAAAATATTCATGCCTTCGATTTCATGGTGGGCCTATTAGCTAGTTCGGGCTTAATTAGTAATGGGAACTACTTATTTCAAAGCAGCGACGAGGGTATTAATTTTATAAAAAATTACCAATTTCTTAAAAGAAAAGCTAAAAGTAAAGAGAATTTTTATATTATAAAAGAAGTAAAATATACAAATTTTTTAAAATTATTATTTTATTCGAAAAAAATTGTAATCAATATAAAAAATTTATTTAAATCAAAGGACTCTGGTCTTTATGTGGCTCTTTTGGGAGCAGATGGAAGCGGTAAAAGTACAGCATTAAATTACATCAAAGAGCAATTTTCGGAAAAAAGAAAATTATTTCCTTTAAAAAGAATTTATTTTAAACCTAATGTTTTTAAAATAAAGCCAGATAATAAAAACTCACTAAAGAGTGGTCATCTACCTCACAGCAGTCCTTCTTATTCCTCAATTTTATCTTTAGCTAAAGTAATATATATTTTTTTAAACTATCTTTTGTATATTCCTATACTTTCTATACGCAAAAAAAATGGCCATCTAATCCTTTTTGATAGACATTTTTATGATTTGCTTATTGATGCTCAGCGCCATCGAATAGATAGAACAGGAGTATGGTTGGCTAGTTTATTAGTGAATTTTATCCCTAAACCAGACATCTTAATCATATTAAGTGCAGAAACTGAACAATTGTCTCAAAGAAAACCTGATGAGGTGAATAAAGATTTATTAAATAGCTTAAACAGTAGATACAAAAATTTTAAACCTAAAAAAGTATCGACTTATCATCTCATAAACAATCGATCTTTAGAGAGCTTGCATGAGCAATTGACCAGTATATTAATAGGCAATATGGTTAAATGAACTGGTATGATTTTTTAAAAAAAGAAGAAATAATTAGTTTATCGGATAATACATTTAATGCTATTGCACTTCCTTCTATCCAACAGGCTAAATATATAATTAACTTGAATAATAAAAGAGTATTTTTTGCTGGCTTGAATTTATTAAGTACACGAAGTGTTAAAGCCTCTATAGCAAAAAAGATTTACTCTTGTTTATATCATTTAGGTATTATAAAAAAGATATTTAAGTCACAGTTAATTACCCTTAATGCCGATAGCGAACTATTTAAAACTATTGGTCAACAATTCCAATATATAAATGGAATTAATATTTATATTGGATATGCTAAAAATGAAAACCTTTCTTTGACTTTTCAAATTGTTGAAGCGGATAAAGAATATTACTTAAGATATCCTGTTAGTGATACTGCAAAAATTTTGCATACTAAAGAGTATGCAAATATTAATTATTTGTCTCAAATCTATCCATTACCTATTCAAAAGCTATATAAAACAATTAGTAACTGCTCATCTCGTCATCCTGAGTGGAACGAAGGATTTTCTGAATTGAAGCACAATGCACCATTCGGAGATCTTTCGTCGCAAGCGACTCAGGATAACGTGCAAGCAGTTACAACAATTGATTCAAAAAATAATTTTTTATTTGTTTATGAAGGCATTGTTTCTAAAATTACTCGTACTAAATTATGTAGTAATAAAATGAATATATTACGTGAATTAAGTTATTCGTCCTATGAGCTCACTAAGAATAATCTAGCCTTTCAGAAATTATGTACTTTAATTGAATTAACTCTCAACGAAACAGAAAATGAAGAAGTTAAAAAGCTTATTGTTCCTTATCAATATATCATTCAGCATTTGAGCGAACTTTCTATAAAAAAAGCATTTTTTCATGGCGATTTTTCACCAGATAATATTTTAATTGCTAATAAACAGTATTATTTAATTGATTTTGAATATTCTGAAACAGAGTTTTTTGTTTGTTTTGACTTATTTCATTATTTTTATAAGGCTAATAAGCTTCATTTAAAAGTTATTAATAATAAAGAGGTTCTAAAAATAAGAGATCTTATAAAAAGAACCTATAAAGGTTATCCTTTTTCTGGAGTAGAGGAGTTAGATAATGTTACACTAGTTCGGTATTTATTTACCTTTTATTTATTTTTTTTATTAAAACGTTATTTAATGGATGAAAAAATGAATTCATACAATGGAATAGTTACTAGGTTAGCGCATAGTATCTTGACACTTTCCGAGCAATCAATATGTTACTGAGCTTTTCTTTAAATCAAACGATTCACTTAAAACAAATAGAAAAATTAATTTTATCTAGTATATTTTTATTGCTTTGTTATCCTTTCATCGTTTTTTCTAGTGAGGCAAAGTGGAGTTTTATTAATTTATTTATTTATTTATATTCTGCTCTTTTTTTTATTAACTGTTTTTTATCTTTTAAACACAAGGGAATACAAACGTGGAATATTTTGGGGTTTAGTTATTTTTTGTGTCTATGGCTGAATACATTGCAATTAAGTAGCTTGCAAGTTGAAAAAAACATATTTGATCTCTATATTATGCTTTTAGGCCCATCATTATTCATATTGTTATTACAATTAACAGAAAGAATTTCAGTATTACCATTTAATTTAAATCTAAAATTAATAAATATAAACTATTGTTATGTTCTTCTAATATTACTATATGTCAGCTTATCCTTTTATAATTATACTCAAGTGGGATGGCGTTTGGCAGTAATCCGTAATCAACATCAGATTATTTCCGGTGATCAATTTATAGTTCCCATTTTTTCAGGCCTATGGGCTGTCTTGTCCTGGATTTTAGTGATGTTAGCCCCACATGTTAAGAAAAGATATGCATTTATTGCTTTTGCTAGCATTATTATTTTTTCAGGAATATTGCATGTAAAAAGAGGTGATATTATAAGAGTTTTTTTATTTAGCATTATTTGGTTGCTTTCTTCTAAAAACTCTTATGCAAGGCCTTTTAATTTAAAAAAATATCTTGGTATTTTTCTATTTGGATTGGCTATAATTATCATCTTTGTTTTATTTGGACAATGGCGTTTAGCTCAATCAGGAAGTAGTGCAAACGCTATTATTGATCTTACTCAAGTACGTCTAAATAATGTCTATTTTGCTTGGCTATTTGCTTATTTAATTATTCAATTTGATGTTTTTTCTTTTTCTGTTGCTGCTCTTCAAAAAATTCCTTATTCGATGAATGAATTACATCATTTATTCACATCTATCTATCCTGAAGGCTATAATTCTTTAATACCTATTAAAGCCTTTAATGCAGGCACTGGCTTTTGGTCTTTTTATCGAGATTATGGCAACTTTTTTTTCTTAGAAATGCTTGTATTTTGGTTTTTAATTATAGGACTGATTTGGTTATCCAAAAAAACTGAGTGTCAAGGTGCATATTATTTCATTTGTTTATTATCCGCTTTGATGATTTTTGGTAATTACTTTTGTAGTAGAAGTATGATATTAGCAATTATTTTTAGTAATATTATTTATTTTATTTCTTACGATAAAAAGTCTAAGATAAATTGAATAGAATGCATAAAATTTTATTAAACTGCTCGACCTTAGTTAAGGGCGGCGCGCTCCAAGTAGCTCGTTCCATTTTTGAAGAAGCTAGTGTTGATACTGAGATCGATTGGTATTTTGCAATTAATGAAGGACAATATTTACTTATTGCCGATTTATTAGATAAAGGTTTAAAGTCAGAGCGGCTTATTATATTAAAAGCAAGTCCTGCTCGTAATAGACAAATGCGAGACTACTTGAAAACAAGAGTAAAAGAATTTGACCTTGACGCAGTTTTTACTCTTTTTGGACCAGCTTATATTAATTTTACTGTACCTCACTTATGTGGAATAGCGGATGGCTGGGTCACTCATGCTACCAAAGAGGCTTATACATTATTACCTAACATCAAAGAAAAAATTCATACTTTTTTATTAAGTCAATATAAATTATGGTGGTATAAAAAAGCAGATAGATGGTGTGTCGAAGCTCAAATGGCAAAAGAAGGGTATCAATTAAAAAGCCAAAACTCCTCTGAGACCATCTTTGTTATTCCAAATGCGGTAAATCAAATTTTTCAAGATTATGCTACACAAATCATAGAGCGCTCTCTAAATAATATAATCAATATTTTTTGTTTAGGAGCAGATTATTGGCACAAAAATCTTCAAATTATTCCAGATGTTCTCTGCGCTTTAAAAGAAAAATCAAAAACTCAATATCATTTTATTATTACTTTACCATCACAATCTCCTATATATCTTAAGTTAATACAAAGTGCTAAAGAAAAAGGAGTTGAAAAACATATTATTAATATAGGCACTCTTACTTTAAAAGAGGTAGTAGAACAGTATAAAAAATGCGATATATTATTCTTTCCAAGTGTTTTAGAAACCTTTAGTATTACACCTTTAGAGGCACTTTATATGAATATGCCAATGGTTGTATCTAATATTTCTTCTAATAAAGAAGTTTTAAAAGAGTATGCTATTTATGTAAATCCTTTTGATATAAAAGAAATTACAGAGCAATTGATTTATTTGGCTTTGAATTACTCTAAAGAAGTTAAAAAATTGCAGATATTAAAACAAAATAATTATTTTAAATCACTGGTATCTGCACAAAAGAGATTTGTTGCCTATAAAAGTATTTTAAAAAAAATGATGAATGAATTATCAATATAATGGAAATTTATTTGAATACACGTGAGTTATTATTAAATAATAAATTCTCTTGGTTAATAACTGGAGTTGCTGGTTTTATTGGTTCTAATTTATTAGAAGCTTTATTATCATTAAAACAAAATGTAGTTGGTTTGGATAATTTTTCTACGGGAAGTTGGGATAATTTAGACAGCGTATATAATAAATACCCAAATGAATTTAAAAAAAATTTTAAGCTGATTAAAGGAGATATTTGTTCTGTTGCCAATTGTGAACAGGCTATGACAGGTATTGATTATGTCTTGCACCATGCAGCTATAGCAAGTGTTCCCTTATCAATTGAATATCCAGAAGTTACACATCAAGTAAACACAACAGGATTTATTAATATGCTTAATGCAGCGAAAGATGCACATGTAAAACGATTTATTTATGCTTCTTCAAGTGCTGTTTATGGTAACTCTCATCAATTAAAAAAACACGAATCAGGGCCAGTAATTCCAATTTCACCTTATGCTGTCTCAAAATACATTAATGAATTATATGCGAGAAGTTTTAATCAATATTATGGTTTGGATACAATAGGATTACGTTATTTTAATATTTTTGGTCCTCGTCAATCTACTAAAGGAGCTTATGCTCCAGTTATTCCATTATGGATTGAAGCAATGCTTGCTAATGAACCAATTTATATTAATGGTGATGGAAGCACTGTGCGTGATTTTTGTTCTATAGAAAATATTATTCAAGTTAATTTATTAGCTGCCTTAACTACCAATTCCAAAGCTATAAATAGAGTTTATAATATTGGTTGCGGAGAGGAAATCACTTTAAAACGATTACTTTTTATCTTACAAAAAATAATTCAACCTGATGATCTAAAAATAATATACAGAGCAATGCGCAAAGGCGACATAAAAATCTCTTCAGCGGATATTTCTAGTGCACAAACTGAGCTTGGTTTTGAATCTAAGGTTTCTTTAGAAAAGGGATTAACTGATACGGTTGAGTATTATAAATTATATAGCGTTATTTCTTAGTCAAAAATAACTATTATTTTAATTGACACCGCATCTTTCAATGCATAATATTGCTTTTCTATGACGCTAAACTTTGGACTAGGAATACTACTTAATATGGAAGAGTAAGCAATGACGCTATTGACACAAATAAAATCTTGGAAAGAATTAGAGCGACAGGTTTTAGATTTCTCTTCTCAGCAAAAAACACCTTTCTTTCAACCCTTATCTGCTGCAAATATTACGTTAGATTATACTAGTCAACGACTTAATACTAAAACCCTTTATCTTCTTCAGCAACTAGCTTCTGAGTGTCAGCTTGAGTTAAGCATTGAAGCTCTTTTTTCTGGCGAATTGGTTAATACTTCAGAAAAAAAACCTGCTTTACATACTGCTTTAAGAATGCCACAACAGACCTCATTGTGCATCCAAGGACATAATATTATTCCAGAGATTATTGCTACTCAGAATAAAATGCGTATTATTTCCGAGCAAATTCGAACAAAAAAATGGTTAGGATACTCAAATAAACCTATTACAGATATCATTAATATTGGTATTGGCGGTTCGCAGTTAGGGCCGAAATTTTGTCTTCATGCTCTTGCAGAATATGCCTTACCTTCATTATCGTACCATTTTATTTCAGATATGGATCCGATTGAGTTTGATCGTATTACAAAAAAACTAAATCCTGAAACGACATTGTTTATTATTTCATCTAAATCATTTACCACCGTAGAAACTTTATATAACTTAAAAAAAGCAATTACGTGGATCAAATATCCTGAGGCAATGGAAAAGCATTTTATTGCAGTAACTGCTTATCCTGAACGAGCTCAGATATTTGGAATTAATAATATACTTCCTATTTGGGAGTGGGTTGGTGGGCGTTATTCTTTATGTTCAGCAATTAATTTAATTACTTCCATCGCAATTGGTTTTGAACAGTTCTCAGAATTATTGCACGGTGCTCATAGCATGGATGAACATTTTCGCTGCACTCCTTTTATTGATAATTTACCTGTTCATCTGGCTTTACTAGGAATTTGGAACAATAATTTTTTAAAAATTCATCAATTATTAATGCTTACCTATGGTTATTCTCTAGATTATTTTGCACCTTATATTCAACAGCTCGATATGGAAAGCAATGGCAAATCTATTGATAAGCAAGGGAGATCGGTAAATTATGCAACAGGGCCTGTAGTATGGGGTGGCTCAGGAAACCAAGCTCAACACAGTTATTATCAGCTTTTATGCCAGGGAACACATCGAGTCACAGTAGATCTTATTAGCGTAGATACAAATCAAGATATACCAGTAAATCATCTTTGCTTAGCTCAAAAGAAGGTATTATCTAAAGGTGTTTATAATGCTGAAAAACCTAATAACACAATTCCTGGCAACATACCAATGAATCATATTCGTTTGCAAGATAGTACTCCTAAAAGTTTAGGTGCATTAATTGCCTTGTATGAACACAAAATTTATATACAAAGTGTAATTTGGCAGATCAATGCATTTGATCAACCGGCTGTTGAAAGTTCAAAAGCTATTGAAAAAGAACATATTTTGAGAGAATATTCCTAACTTTATGAGGGAATAATTATTTATCTGGTAGAGCAATATGGCAATTCTTGTAACAGGTGGTTCAGGTTTTATTGGAAGTAATTTTATTTTAGATTGGTTTACTAGGTTTAATAATGAATTAATAGTGAATCTTGATAAATTAACGTATGCTGGTAATTCAACTAATTTAGCTCATTTACATAGCAATCCTCATTATCTGTTTATTCAAGCAGATATTAATGATAAAGATAAGATTACGCAGCTTTTAACTGAATATGAAATACGAGCTATTGTTCATTTCGCTGCTGAAAGTCATGTTGATCGCTCTATTGATGGGCCTGAAGATTTTATTCAAACTAATATAGTAGGGACTTTTCGTCTATTAGAAGCTGCATTAAGTTATTGGCGTCAAATCGATAATACGCGCCAAGAGAATTTTAGATTTTTACATGTTTCTACAGATGAAGTGTATGGTTCACTTCTTCCTAATGATTTTCCTTTTACTGAACTGAATCGCTATGAGCCTAATAGTCCTTACTCAGCAAGCAAAGCTGCATCAGATCATTTAGTACGTGCCTATCACCATACGTATGGACTTCCTGTATTAACGACTAATTGCTCTAATAATTATGGCCCTTATCAATATCCTGAAAAATTAATACCGCGTTGTATAATCAATGCAATATCTGGGAAAAAAATTCCAGTATATGGTGACGGTTTACAAATTCGTGATTGGCTTTATGTAAGTGATCATTGTTCTGCTCTACGTACTATTTTAGAAAAAGGAATGCGGGGCGAAGTATATAATATTGGCGGATGGAATGAGCAATATAACATTGATGTAATTAAGACAATTTGTACTCTTTTAGATAAACTGATGCCACGCCATGATAAGCGATCTTATATAGAACAAATTACCTATATTAAAGACAGAGCAGGGCACGATAGACGTTATGCTATTGATGCAACAAAAATTAAAAATACGTTAGATTGGAAACCAAAAGAGTCTTTTGAAACAGGGATCAGCAAGACAGTTGAATGGTATATTAATAACCTCAGCTGGATTGATAATATTATAGAAAGTCAATTGAGTTGTATTAACTCAAAGTGGTAGATGTTTAAAATAAGGCAAAAATAATGACAAGAAAAGGTATTGTTCTAGCAGGTGGCACAGGAACTCGGTTGCATCCATTAACTCTTGGAGTTTCTAAGCAATTATTACCTATTTATGATAAGCCCATGATTTATTATCCCTTGTCTGCACTTATGTTGGCAGGTATAAGAGAAATTTTAATTATTTCTACTCCTGAGGATCTTCCTAATTACGAAAAACTGTTAGGTGATGGAAAGCAATTTGGCGTTGATTTTTCTTATGCTAAACAACCTTCTCCAGATGGCTTGGCGCAAGCTTTTATCATAGGAGAGCAATTTATCAATGGCAATGATAGTTGCTTAATTCTTGGTGATAATATTTTTTATGGTCAGAATTTCTCTGATAATCTAAATAGTGCCGTAAAACGTGTTAGGGGTGCTACGGTTTTTGGTTATCATGTATCCGATCCTCAACGTTTTGGGGTAGTTGAGTTTGATGCAAAAGGTAATGTGATTTCTATAGAAGAAAAACCATCTAAACCTAAATCAAATTACGCAATAACAGGATTATATTTTTATGATCATCGTGTAACGGATGTAGCAAAAAGTATTCGACCTTCAGCAAGAGGAGAACTTGAGATAACAGATATAAATCGATTTTATTTAGAAGATGGTAGTTTGCATGTAGAGTTGTTCAGTCGAGGGTTTGCTTGGCTGGATACAGGTACTCATGACTCATTACTGGAAGCCAGTCATTTTGTTCATACTATTGAACAAAGACAAGGTTTAAAAATAGCATGTCTAGAAGAAATTGCTTATCATGCCGGTTGGATCACTGCAGAAGATATTATGCGTCAAGCGAGTTTTTTTAAAAAAACGGCTTATGGCCAGTATTTATTACAATTAACTCAAGCAGAAGCGATAATTTAAAGAAATGGTTATTAAAGTAATTTAATTAAGCTAAAATCTAGTATGATTTTATGGAGAACTATATTTATGGAATGGAATACTCCTGATAGTGAGTTAAATTTTAGGGAAACGTTCTATGTGTTATGGCAAAAAAAGATTTTTATTATATTAACTACCGGATTGTGTGTATTTCTTGGCCTTTTCTATTCACATTATACTAGGCCAGTTTATAAAGCTAATGTAACCCTTATGCCTCCTTTAAGCAGTGATGTTGTTCCTTTGAATGAAACAGATTTGGTATTGTTTAACTCTGAAAATCTTTTTGCCATATTTATTTCTGTTTTAAAAGCAGAAGATAGTAAATATGAGTTTTTTAAGGAAAATATTCTGCCATATCAAGGTGATCAACTATATAGTGAATTTTTGAAACAATTTAAAGTAGATTATGTACCGGGAACCAATAATTATAAAATCTCTTATATCAATGCAGATCCGTTACTCCTTGTTAACCTAATTGAAAAATGCATTAGTTATGTTAATCAACGGGCGTTTAATGAAGTAATTAAGATTTCAAAAAAAGAACATGAGCGAAATGCTTTATTAATTCAACAAGAAATCAATTTAACTAAAGAGATAGCCAAAACTAAAATTAAATCTCAGTTAGTCGTTTTAGAAGAAGCCCTCAATATCGCAAAATCTTCTGGGATAGAAAAGCCTGTAAAAGATAATAAGCTTATCGATAGTTTTGATCCCGATTCTAATCATTTATCCTACAATGGTGTAAAAAAATTAAAAGCATTAATAAATAATTTATCTATGCGTATTAACCATGATGCTTTTATTCCTAATTTAAATTCTCTAATAAAGCGTTATAATTTTTATCAAAACTATCGACTGAGTTTTCAGAATAATATCTTATATAATTTAGATGGAATTAAAGTGCCTCCTGTAATTATTTCATTTTCTGAGAAAGAAATGATAATAACCTCTTTATTATTGGGTTTATTATTAAGTTTTATAATGATTTTTATTCAATATCATTTTTTTAAAAATAGAGAATTATATTCATGGAAAAAAGAAGAGTTGGTTTGACCAATATTTATGTGTCGAGTATAGGTATAGGATGCGCGAGTTATTGGGGTAAAGAACATTTTGCTGAAAACAAAGCAATTGCTATCGTTCATAAAGCTATAGAAAAAGGAGTTAATTTATTTGATACAGGACATAGTTATTCTAATGGCAATGCTGAAAGAAGACTAAATAAAGCTCTTCACGGTATAAAAAATAAAGAAACTCTCGTTATTTCAACTAAAGCTGGAACAAGAATTGGAAATAAAGGAAAATTATATAAAGATTTTTCTCCAAAATGGATTCGAGCTAGTTGTCAACAAAGCTTAACTACATTAGGTATTGATTCTATTGCTCTTTTTCATTTGCATGGTCCAACTATACATCATCTTACTCCTGAATTATTAGATGAATTAAATAAATTAAAAACAGAAGGTTTAATACAAGCTTATGGGGTAAATAGTTTTGATGATGATGTGTTGCACTATGTTCTTCAAATGAATTTTTTTGATTTTGTCATGCCCGACTACAATGTTCTTTCTTGTGAACGTGAACCATTAATTGCTTCTTTTTTTCAAAAAGGAATTGGTGTTTTAGCTGGTGCAGCGCTTGCAAATTCTCTCTTTTCGAATAGGGTATTTAAGATAAGAAAAGCTCAAGACGTTTGGTATATGCTGCGAGCTTTAAAAAATTTTAGAAATAAATTAATAAAAGGGATGTCTTATCGGTTTATGAATCATTATGAGGAAATCACTGGTGCGCAGATTGCACTAGCTTACGTTATACAAAATAAAAATATTGCCTCGGCTGTTTTTGGAACTACTGATGAAGTTCATCTTAATGAAAATTTACTTGCCAGTGAAATTATACTGCCAAAGGAAATTTTGACTAAAATTTATAGTCGTACAAGTAACGTAGTTAATTTATGAAAATTTTACTCTTAGGAAAAGATGGTCAAGTTGGTTGGGAATTACAGCGCTCGCTGTCTCCTTTAGGAGAACTTATTGCTTTAAATCGTCAAGGAAGCTCTAATTTATGTGGCGATCTAACTGATTTTAATAACTTAATAAAAGCTGTTGAAGCACTTAAGCCAGATGTAATTGTTAATGCAGCAGCTTATACTGCTGTTGATAAAGCAGAGACAGAAGTAAAATTAGCCCGTGATATTAATACAATTGCCCCGGGGCTCTTGGCTAAGGCCGCAAGCTCCATAGGCGCCTTGTTGGTTCATTATTCAACGGATTATGTTTTTAATGGCAGTGGTACTATACCCTGGACAGAGCAAGATCTTCCTTCACCAATTAATTATTATGGTAGAACAAAATTGGAAGGCGAACATTTAATTCAAGAATCAGGATGTAATTATTTAATTCTTAGAACCAGTTGGGTTTATGGACTGCATGGTACTAATTTTGTTAAAACTATGTTGTATTTAATGCAAAAAAAAGAGTCTTTGAATATTATTAATGATCAAATAGGGGTTCCAACAGGTGCTGATTTAATAGCAGATATTACAAGCTTAATCCTTTGGTCTTTCAAAAAAAATAAACAGATTAAGGAAATATATCATTTAGCACCTCAAGGTGAAACGTCTTGGTATGAGTATGCTAAGTTAATTTTAAAAAAAGCAATGCTCTATTCAAATATGAAAGAAATCACCATAAAGCCTATTCCCAGCAAAGAATACCCAACTCCTGCAATTAGGCCATGTAATTCTAGGCTAAATACTTATAAACTAGCTAATGATTTTTCTTTAACTCTTCCTCCATGGGAATATGGAGTAAATAGAATGTTAAGCACTTTTTTAAGGTAAGCATAGGAAAAAAGAAATACTATAGGTTTTTTAAAAGTGGTTTATTAAATTTATTGGTTGAGGTTTATTGATGAAATTTATTTCTACGGCTATTCCTGAAGTAGTTATTATTGAGCCTACTCAGTTTGAGGATGAGCGCGGATGGTTTATGGAAGCATTTAATGAAAAAAAATTTCATAAAACTTTAAAACAGCATGGATTAGCTATTCCTCCTTCCTTTGTGCAAGATAATCATTCTTTTTCAAAAAAAAATGTCTTAAGAGGAATGCATTATCAACTTCCACCTCATGCTCAAGGTAAGTTAGTTCGCGTGACCCAAGGGGCAGCCTATGATGTAGTAGTTGATATACGTATTGATTCACCTACCTTTAAGCAGTGGGTTGCTGTTGAGTTAAATAGTAAAAATAATTATTCTCTTTGGGTGCCAGCAGGTTTTGCTCATGGGTTTTTATCCTTAGCCGAGAATACCCATTTCTTATATAAAACAACAGATTACTATTCTAAAGAATGTGAACGAAGCATTCGTTGGAATGATCCTGAGTTAGCAATTGTTTGGCCCGAAGCAAATCATTTGACTCTGAACTCAAAGGATGAGACGGCACCTTTTTTCAATCAAGCTGAATTAATGTCTTATGAAACGAGAAAGAAAAATAATAAAATGATTACGCTTAAGTCTATTGGTGATGATAGAGGCCATCTTATTGCTTTAGAAGCTTGTCGTGAAATCCCCTTTGATCTAAAAAGAATATATTATATCTTTAATACCAAAGAAGGGGTAAGTCGCGGGTATCATGCCCATAAAAATTTAAAACAACTTGCAGTATGCGTTTCTGGAAAATGTCGTATGATCTTAGATGATGGTCAAATACGCGAAGAGTATTGGCTAGACTCCCCTACTAAAGGATTGCTTATTGATAGTATGATTTGGCGAGAAATGCATGATTTTAGTGAGGATTGTGTATTAGCAGTTTTAGCTAGCGAATTTTATAGTGAATCGGATTACATACGTGATTACAATCATTTTTTAAAGGAAATTAATTGTGTCTAAAGATAAAAAGTTAGTGATTATTGGTGCAGGGGAGCTAGCAAGAATAGCTTATGAATATTTTACCTATGATTCTGATTATGAGGTGGTTGGTTTTTGTGTAGAAAAAGACTACAAAAATGAAGAAACATTGTATGATAAACCCATTATTGTTTTTGATGAATTGAGCTATCACTTTCCTCCTGAGTCTTATTTTGCTTTTGTGGCTATTCCAGCGTCTCAATTAAATAGACTGAGAACTCGTTTGTATCAAGCAGTAAAAAATCTGGGGTATACTTGTGCTACCTACATTAGCTCTAAAGCTTTTGTTTGGAGAAATGCAGAAATTGGAGAGAATTGTTTTATTTTTGAACATAACACTATCCAGCCTTTCGTAAAAATTGGTAACAATGTGATTTTATGGAGTGGAAATCATATTGGACATCAAACAGTTATTGAAGATAACTGTTTTTTATCTTCTCATGTAGTGGTTTCTGGATATTGTAGAATAGGCGAATCGTGCTTTTTAGGAGTGAATTCTACTTTTAATGATCATGTAGAAATTCCACGTGATTGTATTGTTGCTTCTGGTTCACTAGTATCCAAGAATTTGCTAGAACCAGGGAAAGTATACTATGGTGCTCCTGCAAAAGAAATGCCGAAAAAAACTGCTTTTGATATTGTGTTATAGGTGAATTATTAATGAAATGGAAAAAATTCGGACATATTTTTAAGCACTCATCCACGATAAGTTCATGGAAAAATAATTCAGCACTTACGCCTACGCCTATTCTTCTTGATAAGGAAACTATAAGAGTATATGCAGGATTTCGTGATAAAGCTGGTATTAGTCGAATAGGTTATGTTGATGTTGATGCCAGAAATCCTACTCAAATAAAAAAAATCTCTGAAAATCCAGTGCTTGATATAGGTCGTGCAGGATGTTTTGATGATAATGGCGTTATTTTAGGTGATATTATTCGTCATGATGATCATTTGAGAATGTACTATGTAGGTTTTCAGTTGGTAAAAAAAGCAAAGTTTTTAGCATTTACTGGATTGGCTGAAAGTTATGATAATGGTGAAAGGTTTGTCCGTATATCTGAAGCCCCTATTTTAGATCGCTCTCATGGTGCTACTACTATCGGCGCAATTCATACCATTTTTTTTGAAGAGGGCAAATGGAAAATATGGTATGCAGCTGGAAATGATTGGCAACTTATTAATGACAAACTTTATCCAAAATATAATATTTGGTATAAAGAATCTTTAGATGGAATTACCTTTTCTAAGCCAGGCATACTATGTATAGATGTAAATCCTAAAGAATATAGAATTGGTAGGCCGTCAGTATATAAATTTGAAAATGTCTATTATATGTTTTATACCAAAGGAAGTCTTGATGGTAAAGAATATTTTCCAGGTGTAGCAACTTCATATAATGGTATTGAATGGGTTAGAAAAGATGAAGAATTAGGACTGCAATTATCAGAGGATGGTTTTGATTCTATTCATTTATGTTATCCTCGTTTGGTTAGTGCAAATAATAAAACATATTGTTTTTACAATGGCAATCATATGGGGATTGATGGGTTTGGCTTGTTGGAACTAGTGCAATGGTAAGAAGTAAGCTCTATGAGAAAGAGCAAAAAAATAATTGGGATAATTTTGTCAAAAGCAGTCGAGCCCCCTTATTTTTTTTTCAACGTGACTTTATGGATTATCACGGTGATCGATTCATTGATAATTCCATTATGTTTTATGAAGAAGATAAGCTGATTGCTATTTTACCTGCGAGCAAAAAAGAAGATATCTTAATTTCTCATGGTGGTTTAACCTATGGTGGTTTAATTTGTGATTCTAAAATGCGTGCTAATGGTATTATTTCTATAATAGAACATTTACTAAAAATAACATCAGAGCAAAAATTATCAAAAATAATTTATAAAACAATCCCTTATATTTTTTATAAACAGCCAGCACAAGATGATATTTATGCATTATTTAATGTAGCCAAAGCATCTCTGGTTCGTAGGGATTTATCAAGCATTATTGATTTAAAGCAGCGAATCGGTTTATCAAAAGGTAGAAAATGGCTTATTGCTAGAGCAAAAAAAAATAATTTGGATATTGTTTCTTCAACTAATTGGAGCGCTTTTTATGATTTATTGGTTTCAGTATTAGATAAGCATGATGCAAAACCAGTACATTCTTGCGATGAGTTGAGTCTATTGCATAATCTATTTCCTCAAAATATTGAATTAAAAGTTATTTGGCATGAGCGACAATTACTTGCCGCTGTTTTGTTATTTAAATTTAGCAGAGTCACACATACACAGTACATCGCTGTTTCAGATACAGGAAAAGAATTAGGTGCTTTAGATTATTTAATTGAAACGTGTATAGAAGAGAGTGCTGCTCTAGGTGCAGATTATTTTAGTTTTGGAATATCTACAGAGCAAAATGGATGTTTATTGAATGAAGGATTGTTGGCGCAAAAAGAAAGCTTTGGCGCACGTGCTTTATGTTTGGATTTTTATGAGGTAAATTTAAATGGCGGTTGATTTTTTGAATCTGGCTGCAATAAATCAAGTGATGCAGAAGGAATTACATGAAGCTGCATGCCGAGTGATCGATTCTGGACGATACATTCAAGGGTCCGAAGTGCAGCATTTTGAGCAAGAATTTGCTGCCTATTGCGGAGCCGAGTATTGTATCGGCGTAGCAAACGGTTTAGACGCTTTAACTTTAACTATTCGGGCATGGAAAGAGCTCAATTTTTTAAAAGAAGGCGATGAAATTATTGTTCCTGCAAACACGTATATTGCCAGTATTTTAGCTATTACAGAAAATAATTTAGTTCCTGTTTTATTAGAGCCGAAGGAATCGAATTATAATATTAACCCTTCTCTTATAGAATCAGCGATTACCGCAAAAACACGAGCTATATTGCCTGTACATTTATATGGTTATTTAGCAGATATGCCTGAAATTATATCTCTTGCGCGACAATATAATTTATTGGTTTTGGAGGATGCAGCTCAAGCACATGGTGCTTCCATACAAAATCGTAGAGCAGGTAATTGGGGAAATGCTGCAGGTTTTAGTTTTTATCCAGGTAAAAATTTAGGTGCATTAGGTGATGCAGGCGCTATTACGACTAATGACAAAGAACTTGCTGATATTTTGCGAGCTTTAGGAAATTATGGTTCCTATGAAAAATACAAAAATGATGTTCGAGGAATAAATAGCCGATTAGATGAAATTCAAGCTGCAATGTTGCGAGTAAAATTACGTTATTTAGATAGACAAACTACGCGACGCCGTGAGATTGCCCAACATTATTTAAATAATATTCATAATGAAGCAATTATCCTTCCTTTAGACTCTTTACCTTATGAGCGGCATGTATGGCATTTATTTGTTGTACGCTGTTCTCAACGACAAAAATTACAAAACTATTTGCAAAAAGAAGGAGTGCACACCCTAATCCATTATCCTATTCCCCCTCATAAGCAATTGGCTTATAAACAATATGAGTATTTAAAATATCCATTAACAGAAAAAATTCATGAAGAAGTATTAAGTTTACCTATCTCTTCTGTATTGACGGATGCTCAAGTAGAGCAGGTGATTAATTTACTCAATGAGTTTAAATGAACATTTTTAAAACATCTTTTTTATCAGCTATAGAGACTCTTGTTAAGCTGGCTTCAGGCTTTGTGGTGATTAAATATCTAGCAATAGAAACAGGTCCTTCTGGAGTAGCTTTTTTTGGGCAATTTCAAAATTTTTTTTCTGCTTTTCTAATTATTATTTCAGGAGGATTTACCACAGGCTTGGTTCGCTATAGTGCGCAAGAAAAAATTAACACCTCAACAAAAAATTACTTAGGAAATGCTTTAGGGATTGGTCTTATTGTTTCACTAGTGACGGGAATAAGTATTTGTTTGTTTTCAAGAGAATTATCTCGCCTAATACTTAATTCCGCTGATTTTACGAGTATTTTTTATCTTTTAGCTCTATGCGGCGTGTTGATTATGATATACCAAGTTATCATTTCGGTATTGAATGGTTGGGGAGAGCTTTATCATTTCATTGCTTGCAAATTAACAAGTAGTTTTGCGCTGCTTTTGAGCTCTCTCTTTTTTGTTAAATTATATGGTATCTATGGTGGGTTGGTTGCATTAATAATGATGCAGGCCATAGCAGCGTTATTAGCATTATTACTAATTGGCAAAGTAAAAAATTTTCATTGGCGAGAGTTAATTCCTCGATTTGATTATTCAACCATTAAAGATTTTTTTCCTTACTGGTTAATGAGTTTGGTTACCTTAATTTCCACACCGCTTGTTTTAATGTTAATTCGAATCCATATTGCAGATACTAGTGATTGGAATACAGTTGGTTTATGGGAGGCTTCTTGGAAAATATCAGAGCTTTATTTATTGGTAATTACTACAGCACTTACTACTTATTATGTCCCTAAATTAAGTCAAGTGACAGATCATAACACTGAAAATAAAATAGTGATGGAAGTTTTGGTATGGGGTGTGGTTGCTGCTTTATGTTTGGCTGTAGGAATTTACTTGTTACGTGAATTCATTGTAGTTTTGTTATTTTCTAAAAATTTTGTTGCGGTTAGTAATATTCTTGCTTTTCAAGTATTAGGTAGTGTGATTAAAATAGCAGCTTGGGTTTTTGCTTTTCATATGATAGTGAAGGGCAATACAAGGCTTTTTCTATTTACTGAGTTATTATTTGGTTCAAGTTTTTATTTATTATCTGAATCATTATTTAATTATTTTGGTCTTATAGGATTATCTTACGCTTATTTTTTAAATTATACTCTGTATTTTATTTTTTGTGCTGGATCTTATTACAAAGATTATCATTTGAAGTATCGATCACAAATGGAGTGTGAGATGAGTGGTATAAAGGAGAAAATGAGTGCACAAGGTTAGTATCTTAATGCCTGCATATAATGCTGAATTATTTATTGCCGAAGCAATTGAGTCAGTGCTAAATCAGGATTATTGTAATTTTGAATTAGTGATCTGCGATGATGCTTCCACTGATAACACTCCTACAATCATATTAGATTATCAACGCAAATTTCCAGAAAAGATTCTTGCTATTTTTAATGAAAGAAATTTAGGTGTAACAAATAACTGTAATCTCGGTTTATCTCATTGTAGCGGAGATTTTATTGCGTTATTCGCTGGGGATGACATAATGCTTTCGGGTAAGATTAGCGCGCAAGTTGCAGTGATGATACAAAATCCTGATGTAGTATTATGTTATCATCCAGTAGAAATTTTTGATTCTGATACAGGAAAAACACTGTTTATTACGGATAAAAACCCAAGAAAAAATATTACGTCTTACCAAGATATGATACTCAAAAATGGTGTTCCTGGGGGATGTTCTATTATGGTTAGAAAAAATGCTGTACCCCCAGATCAATATGACTCAAGACTTAAAACAGTTAGTGATTGGCTTTTTTTTATAGAAATTGCTTTAAATGGTCGTATTGCTAAGTTGGAAAAAACTTTTGCTCGTTATAGAAAACATGCAAATGGTCTAAGCCAGCAGTCTTTAAATTTATTAGATGAATCATTATATGCTTTAGATTTATTGGTAGAAAAAAATCCAAATAATAAGGAAATTCCTGTACTGGTGTTACAAGCTAAAGCTAGATATTTAGCTGGAGAGGCTTTTCGACAATTAAAAACAAGTCCTAAGATTGCATATTATCTTTCTAAACAAGCAGTTCAATTGTCATTTAAATTATCTTATTGTGGGTTATTTTTTATAACATGGTTAAATTTGAAATTTCCTCTAGGCCATTTATTAGTTTGTTATTTTATTTATAAAAGCAGATATTTACTAAAAAGAGTCTTCAATTTTTAATGTAAAAATAAAGGAGTAGGAGTGATTAGTCCATTGATCTTTATCCTATGTTGGGTTAGTACGCTGATCTTGTATAGTATGCAGCTAACAACAAATATTGTACCTATGTCAATGCGAGGCTTAATAATGATTTTGATGAACATGTTAAGTGTCTCTCTGTTTTATTTCTTATTTAATTGTTCGGTTGCATCTAATCGTTCCGTTATGAAGCAAAACGCTTTACAAGATGATTTGCTAAAAAAATTTATAAAAGGATTGGGACTTATTTGGGTTTTAGGAACATTATTTGAAATTTATTATTGCCAGGGATTTCCTCTATACTGGCGTTTAACCGGAAATTCAAAATTGTATATAGATTTTGGTATTCATTCAATGCACGGTATTATGAATGCATGCTTCCTGCAATTACTTACTATGTTAATGTATTTATATTTAAAAAAACCTTCTTACTCTACTTTATTATTAATATTATTACTTTCTATATGGCCTATTTTAATGCTAGGAAGAGGCATTATGCTTTCAGAGTTATTACAAATAACTTGTGTTTATTTATTATTTTCTAAAATAAATTTTAAAAAAATAACTTATCTTTTCTTTTTTGGATTAGTAACTTTGTTTTTATTTGGTTTTTTGGGAGATCTTCGTCAATCAGCTAATCCTTTTGTTTATCTAATAAGAAGAGATGTTTCTTCTTTTTTTGAAACGATGCCAACAGGGTTTTTATGGATTTATGTGTATATTACAGCGGGATTAAGTAATCTATTTTATAATATTGACTCAGTGATTCCAGATTATAATTTTACGCATAGTTTAGCTAATCTAATGCCTTCTGCAATTAGAGAATATTTAGAGCTTGCGCGCCCTAATAATCCCTTTATTTTTGTTGATCCGAGCTTAAATACGTCTACTGCATATGCAGGATACGTGTCTGATTTTGGGTTTTTAGGGGGCTTTTTCATGATGGCTTTCGTTCAGTTTATTTGCTGCCTTGTTTACCGAAGTTGCCAGCAAGATAAACTGTGGAGTATTTTTGCTTATTCTGTATTATTTCAAGTATTAATCTTTTCAGTATTTTATGATATGTTTTTCTTGTTACCAACCTTATTTCAATTTGTTATCTGTTTTGTATTTTATTGGTATTCCTATTCAAAAAGATATCAAAATAGTACCTATACAACAACAGCAATAGTGTAAAAGTAGAGTTTGTATGAATTATAAAAAAATATTAATAACAGGTGGTGCAGGCTTTATTGGTAAGCATTTAATTTTTAAATTAATAAAAAAAGGATTAGAAATTCGAGTATTGGATACTTTATCTTCACAAATCCATGGAGTTATACCCAGCAATTTGGAATGGTTAACACATAAAGATATTGAATTTATAAGAGGAAGTGTAAATTCTCGTAGAGACTGGGAGAATGCTTTAGATGATATAGATGCAGTAATACATTTGGCGGCTGAAACAGGAACTGGACAATCAATGTATGAAATTGCTCATTATAATGAAACCAATTCCTATGGTACAGCTTTAATGTTTGATGTATTGCAACGAATGACGCGTTCTAGGGTCAAGCGTATCCTATTAGCTTCTAGCCGTTCTGTATATGGTGAAGGTGCTTATGAGTGTGTAAGCTGTAATTATTTGCGTGTATATCCTAAAAGTCGGAGTCTTGAGCAATTGAAGAAAAAGCAATGGGATCCTCAGTGTCCCATTTGTTCTAATGCTATTTATCCGATACCAACTAAAGAAAATGATTTGGTGCTACCTGCTTCTATTTATGCGGCAACAAAATATGCTCAAGAAGATTTAGTTCGTATAGGGAGTGAAGCTTTAGGAATAGAACATATTTCTTATAGATTTCAAAATGTGTATGGAGAAGGCCAATCTTTAAACAATCCCTACACAGGTCTTTTATCTATCTTTTCTACTAAAATTCGTTTGGGTAAGACACTTCCTCTTTTTGAAGATGGTAATGAAAGTAGAGATTTTGTCCATGTTGATGATGTGACAGAAGCTTTAATCCGCGGTCTTTCTATTAATAAATCTCCTAATACCGTTATTAATATTGGTAGTGGTAAAGCAACTTCTATAAAAGAAATAGCTGAGAAATTAGCAATAGCTTTGCATAAAATTCCCAATATAGAGGTTACAGAACAATACCGTGTAGGCGATATTCGACATAATTTTGCTGATATTCAGCGATTAAAAAACTATTTTCAATTTCAACCTCAAATAACAATAGATGAAGGTTTAAAGCGATTTGCTGCATGGGTAGAAAGCCAACCAATTCCTATTGATAAAGGTGAGGAAGCCAATAATGAATTACGCAAGTTAAAATTGATGAATTAATGATGAAAAAAAATGAGCGCACAAAATTAAATGAGTTAATTAAACTCGACTTATCACGCCAACAGCTTTTATTAAGTGATAAAAATAAACATGAGAGTAATAACAAAACGTGGTGGTTTAAAGTATTTTCTCCTCGTTTTTTACCTGTATTAATTTATCGTCTCTCTTATCAATTTCATCAAAAAAAATGGAGTATGTTAGCTCGTTTTTTTTCAATGATTAATGTGGTTTTTTTTGGCATTGAAATAAGCCCTCGTTGTAAAATTGGTCCGGGTTTATTTTTTCCTCACACTCAAGGTACAGTACTTGGTGCAATTTCTATTGGTGATAATGCAGTAATTTATCAAGGAGTTACTTTAGGCGCTAAAGATTTAGATTTTACTTATGACGAAAGACGCCGCCCTCTTATTGGTAATAATGTAATAATTGGTGCTGGCGCTAAAGTTTTAGGAGGGATTCAAGTGGAGGATAACGTGATTATAGGAGCTAACTCCGTAGTCACTAAATCAATTGCAAGTGATCAAACAGTAGCAGGAAGTCCTGCGAAAATAATAACTTCTAGAGATAAAAATGGCATGTGATTTAGTGAATAAGCAAGTACTTTTTGTGGCTCCAAATTTTTTTGGTTATGGGCAAGAAATAAAACAAGAAATGGAAAAGCAAGGAGCACGAGTCGATTTATTAATAGACCGTCCTTTTAAATCTTCTTTTATGAAAGGATTAACCACATTAAATCGCCAGATGGTAATGGGCATAGCAAAACAATATTATCAAAAGAAATTACTAGAGTATGGACGCAGTCATTATGATTTAGTTTTTGTAATTAATGGACAAACTTTATCTCCTCAAATTTTATCTCAATGGAGGCAATCATTTCCTAAAGCTCAATTTGTCTTATATATCTGGGATTCTATTAATAATAGACAAACCATACAAAAAAATTTTGAGTTTTTTGATTACTGTTTTTCATTTGATAAAAAGGACGCTGAATTTTTTGGTCTTAATTTTCAACCTTTGTTTTTTTCTAAAGGATTTGAAAATACAGTGCGGCATGATATTTCTTATGATATTAGTTTTGTGGGAACGGCTCATTCCAATAGATATTCTGTTATATCAGCCCTGTCAGAAGTATTTTCAAAAAATGTTCGTTTTTATAAGTATCTTTATTTACAAGCTAAATGGGTTTATTTTTATTATAAAATAACGAATCCAGCATTTAAATCAAGCACTATGGATGAGTTTTTCTTTAATCCTTTAGATAAAGAAAAGGTTCAGCAAATTTTTTTTCAATCCACATCTATTTTAGACATTGAACATCCTTTACAAAGTGGATTAACTATCAGATCTTTAGAGGCTTTAGGTGCTAAGAAAAAGCTTATCACTACCAATCAAAATATAGCTGACTATGATTTTTATAATCCAGAAAATATTTTGATATTAGATAAAAATGTACTCACAATGAAAAAAGATTTTTTTTATACACCCTATAAAGAGGTGGATGATTTTATATACAAAAAATACAGTATTTCAGGTTGGCTAACCCAAATCATACAGTGGACGGAATAACTTATATTAATACGTATTTCCTAACTTTTAATCTAAAAAGAAAGTTTGAGTAGATATGCTGGAGTGAATCAACAGATCTACTCAAACCCAAAAGAATTACAATGAAGGGCTATCTTTTCTAGATGTTTTAAATATCCTTTGGTGCTTTAATACTAGGCTATTTATAAAGCTATTAGAATAGTTTTTAAAATTGATTTTTTTGATGAATTTATTTATTGGTTTCTCAATTTTTAAATGAATGATTAAAGCAAATTTTTGACAAATTAGAAAGGTTAAAATTATATAGATGTATCTCTTTCAGTGAAACAATGAGTAAAGCTAAAGATTAAAGTCAAATGAACTTCCTAGCTATTTAAAATAACAAAAGCTTTCGGTATTATAACTAAAATAATTCTCTCTAAGAAAGTAGGGATTAGGATAATAAAAATGATAATTGAGAGGGATATTGAATATTTTAATAGTTAGTCAGTATTTTTGGCCTGAGCATTTTATTATTAATGATTTAGTTTTAAAAATCAAAGCTCAAGGTCATAAAATTAGTGTTTATACTGGTAAACCAAATTATCCAGATGGCGTTATTTACCCTGGTTACGCTAGTGCTGGAGTGCAGCAAGAGTTTTACCATGAAGAGGTAGATGTCTATCGTGTCCCTCTTCGGCCTAGGAAAACAGGTGGGCGTAAAAATATTATATTGAATTATTTATCGTTTATATTTTCGGGAGTAAAGCACGCTTTTAATTATTCTAAGAATAAAAAATTTGATGTTATTTTTGTCTTTGCTCCATCACCTATTACTTCAGTAATTCCTGCTATTTTAATTAAATGGTTAACTGGAGCACATTTAGCCATATGGGTTCAAGATTTATGGCCAGAAAGCATTAAAGCTACTGGTTATTTTAAAAATACATTGATATTAAGTGGTGTGCGACTTTTAGTGCGGGCTATTTATAAATGTTCAGATACTATTTTAGTTCAATCGAAGAAATTTATAGCTCCTGTTGCCGCTTTAACTAATGAAAAAAAAATAATCTACTACCCTAATTCGGTGCTGGATACTTTAACCTCAACAAACACCCCAAATCTTTTGCCTATAGATTTTTTAACAGTATTAGAAAATAATTTTTGTATTATTTTTGCTGGAAATATTGGTACAGCTCAAGCAATAGAAACTATTGTGGCTGCATCTGAGCAATTAAAAGAATATGATAATATCAAAATTTTGTTCATCGGAAGTGGCAGCAAAGTAGCTTGGATTTCTGAGGAAATACACAGAAAGCAGCTTAATAATTTAATACTTGCTGGACGATATGAGTCTAGTGCGATGCCTCATATCTACTCTAAAGCTTCGGGGCTTCTTGTTAGCCTTAAAGCAAGTGAAATTTTTACTTATACAATTCCATCTAAAATTCAATCTTATTTAGCAGCCGGAAAACCGATTATTGCTTCTTTAGATGGAGAAGGAGCTAGAGTAGTTAAAGAATCGGGTGCCGGTTATGTTTCCCCTGCTGAAAATGTAGATTTATTAGTTAACAATATTAAACAACTTTATTCTATGTCTCCATTAGAGCGTGAGAAAATGGGTGAGGCTGGTCGAGATTATTTTCTTAAGCATTTTGAAATGGAGCATCAAAGCCAACGTCTTATTGAAATTTTAAAAAAAAGAATAAAAGGTGAAAGTCTATGAGAGTTTTAATCTTAGGCGTTACAGGTATGTTAGGCAATGCTGTTTATAAGACATTGATAAAAAATGACTCATTTGAAGTATGGGGTACATTACGCCAGTCCAATATGTTGAATTATTTTCCTCGAACTGATCGCTTATTGCCAGGTGTTGATGTTTTAAAGACCGACGAGTTGTTAAGTGTTTTTGAGCAAGTTAGGCCTCATGTTGTCATTAATTGTGTGGGTTTGATTAAGCAGCTATCGCAAGCTAAAGACCCTTTAGTTGTGCTTCCTATTAATGCCTTATTTCCTCATCAATTAGCTAAAATTTGTTCACTGTCTAATTCAAGATTAATTCATATTAGCACGGATTGTGTTTTTTCTGGTAAATTAGCTCAAGGAAGTTATATAGAAACAGATCCTTCCGATGCTGAAGATTTATATGGTAAATCAAAATTTATGGGGGAAGTTATACATTCTTCCCATGCTGTAACAATAAGAACTTCTATTATTGGACATGAATTAAATACTAATTATGCTTTGCTTGATTGGTTTTTATCACAAAGAGGCTCTATTAAAGGCTATATAAACGCTATTTTTTCTGGTTTGCCAACGATTGAATTAGCTAAAGTGATTCGTGATTATATTATTCCCAATAAACATTTATGTGGTTTATATCATGTTTCTGCTCAGGCTATTAGTAAATATCAGTTATTAAAATTAATAGCAGATATTTATGAAAAGGAGATTACTATAGAACCAGAGAGTACGGTATTAATTAATCGTGCTTTAAAGTCTACTCGTTTTGAAAAGGAAACTGGTTACATATCACCAGATTGGCCGACACTTATTCAAAAAATGCATCAAGAAAGAGTAGCTTCTCAAGGAGTTGTCCATGTTTGATAATAGCGTTTTATTAATTACTGGAGGCACTGGTTCTTTTGGCTACACTGTTTTAAAGCGTTTTTTGAACTCTAATGTCAAAGAAATTCGTGTGTTTAGTCGAGATGAAAAAAAGCAAGAAGACATGCGTTTAGAATTAAATCACGAAAAAGTTAAATTTTATATTGGAGATGTTAGGGATTATAGCTCATTAAAAGATGCGATGATTGGTGTCGATTATGTTTTTCATGCTGCGGCACTAAAACAGGTTCCTTCTTGCGAATTTTATCCTATGGAAGCGGTTCGCACGAATATTTTAGGAACTGAAAATGTACTTAATGCGGGAATTGATGCTAAAGTAAAACGGATTATAGTACTAAGTACTGATAAAGCAGTCTATCCTATTAATGCAATGGGGCTTTCTAAAGCAATGGCTGAAAAAATAATGATAGCTAAATCGCGTTCTATTCCTTCTAATGAAACTATTATTTGTGCTACTCGTTACGGTAATGTCATGGCCTCTCGTGGGTCGGTAATACCTCTATTTGTTAATCAAATAAAAAATAATGAAGAAGTGACTATCACTGATCCTAATATGACTCGTTTTTTAATGACTTTAGAGGATTCTGTTGATTTAGTGCTTTATGCTTTTCAACATGCGCAGCAAGGCGATATTTTTGTACAAAAATCTCCAGCATGTACTGTGGTTGATTTAGCTCAAGCCTTAATTGAGTTGTTTCAATATAGTAAGAAACCTCAAGTTATAGGAACAAGACATGGAGAAAAACTCTACGAAACACTGGTTTCACGAGAAGAGATGTCCAAAGTAGAAGATTTAGGAATGTATTATCGTATAATAGCAGATAACAGAGATCTTAATTATAAAAAATATTTCGTCGAAGGAGAAGAGCGCTTATCTTCCATAGATGATTATACTTCCCACAATACAGTAAGATTAGATCTAAACAGCGTAAAACAATTGCTTTTAAAATTAGATTTCATCCAAGAGGCTTTTGATGCTTAAAATCATGACCCTAGTAGGAACTCGTCCAGAATTAATAAAAATGTGTCGAGTTATTGCAGAATTAGATAAACACGTGGAACATATTCTTGTGCACTCTGGTCAAAATTATGACTACGAATTAAATCAAATATTTTTTGATGATTTGGATATAAGAAAACCCGATGTTTTTTTAAATATTTCAAGAGATTCGGTTGCTCAATCTATTGCTGATGTTATTAGTAAATCAGATGAAGTGTTTGAAAATTATAGACCTGATGCACTTTTATTGTATGGTGATACGAATACTTGTCTTGCAGCTATCTCTGCAAAAAGAAGAAAAATTCCTGTTTTTCATATGGAAGCTGGGAATCGTTGTTTTGATCAGCGAGTGCCGGAAGAGCTTAATAGAAAAATCATCGATCATTTAAGCGATATCAATATGGTTCTTACTGAGCATGCACGCCGGTATTTGATTCAAGAGGGCATAAAACAAGAAACCATCATAAAAACAGGCTCGCATTTGCTCGAAGTATTAACTTTTTATAAAGAAAAAATAATGAATTCTTCTATTTTGGATAACTTACAATTAAAAAAAGGAAAATATTTTGTTGTTAGTGCTCATCGAGAAGAAAACGTAGATTGTTCTAAAAATTTAAATGAATTAATTGAAAGCATTGAGTTTTTAGCGGTAAAATACAATTATCCAGTTTATTTTTCTACTCATCCTAGAACCAAAAAACGTATTGAACACTATATTAAAAGACCTATTCATTCATTAATACATTTTATAAATCCCCTAGGATTTTTTGATTATATCAAATTACAGCAGAATGCTTTTTGTGTTCTTTCTGACAGTGGAACTATTACAGAAGAAGCTTCTATTCTGAATTTTCCTGCCATTACTATAAGGAATGCTCATGAGCGACCTGAAGGTATGGATGTGGGGACTTTAATAATGAGTGGGTTAAGCAAAGAACGTATTTTAGATGCGGTAGAAATCATTACAGGGCAACATAATAATTCAACGGATAGAGTGGTTTCTTGGGTTGAAGATTATCAATCTTTAAATGTTTCCAAACAAATAATTAGAATAGTTGCAAGTTATATCGACTATATAAATCAAAATATTTGGAAGAATAAAGGTAACTCTCAATAAACTGTGTCAAAACGTCATTCTGAACGAAGCGAAAGATCTCCTGAATAAGACACAATACGGCTGTCGGAGATCCTTCACTTCGTTCAGGATGACGGTGCTATAACTTATTGAGAAGTTACGAATAAAGTATAGATATGAATGGTGCTAAGTTGAGTCAAAGACAAATGAATTCCTTAAAAAATGTTCGTATAGCTCGAGTATCTACAATACCTTTTTTTGTATACACTCAGTTACGCACGCAATTAGAGGCTCTTGCAGAAGTAGGGGCTTCAGTATGTATTATTACTAGTGATGATGAACTTACTAGTAAAATAAGACAAATTAAAGGATGTGCTTTCAAGCCGTTGTATATTCCTCGTAAAATCACTATTTTTTCTGATCTGATAGCTTTAGCCAAATTGTGGGATAACTTTCGCAAAGAACAGTACCAGATTGTGCATTCAACTACGCCCAAAGCAGGCTTGCTTTGTGCTATTGCTGCCAAATTAGCGGGAGTGCCTGTATGTATACATACCTTTACTGGTCAACCCTGGGTTACAATGAAGGGGCTAAAAAGATTCTTAGTTAAATGGAGTGATAAATTAATAGCCAAATTAAATATTTTTTGTTATGCTGATAGTGCGAGCCAATGCAATTTTTTAATAAAAAACAAAATTATTTCCGCTAATCAATTAAAAATAATAGGAAGTGGATCTTTAGCTGGAGTGGATACGCAACGCTTTTGTTCTAATAATTTTTCTAAAGAAGATAAAATACGCTTAAAAGAAGAGTATGGAATTAATAAAGCGAGCAAAATTTTACTTTTTGTAGGAAGAGTTACTCGAGAAAAAGGTATTTTTGAACTTATTGAATCAATGCACACACTTCTTGCGAATGGGCATGATGTCTTCTTACTTGTTCTAGGGCCATTCGAGTCTAATAACGAAGAAGGTGTTCGTTCTTATGCTAAAAAATTAGGTAATAATAGGATCTTGTTTGTAGGTTTTCATGCTCAACCAGAGCGATTTATGTTTGCCAGTGATTTACTATGTTTACCTAGTTACCGTGAAGGGTTTGGCACAGTAGTCATTGAAGCCGCTGCTATGGGGTTACCTTGCGTTGGCACAAATATTTATGGCTTAAAAGATGCAATAATAGAGGGAGAAACAGGACTCCTAGTTGAGCCACAAAATAGCACTCAGTTGATGAAATCAATTGAAAAATTATTATATGATGATAATTTGCGTGATAGTATGGGAAATAAAGCTAGAGAAAGAGCCCTGAGGGATTTTGATAGCAAGCGATTTAATGAGCTTTTAATTAAAGAATATAAGCAATTATTAAACAAAATTAAAACTCCTGAACTCAATTAATTATGGTATTAACTATGCAAAAAGTATTAGTTACTGGTGCTACTGGTTTTGTAGGACGCAGTCTAGTACCAGCCCTTAGGACAGCAGGTTATGATGTATTATGTGCCGTATCAAAAGAAATGAATTGGCTTGATGCAAATCAGATTGTTATTAAACGCTTAGAACATGTGGAGGATTGGAATCCTATTCTCCCAGGCATTGATATAATTATTCATCTTGCTGCTAAAGTTCATGTAATGAAAGGAAATGTATCTCTAGGCGAGTTTTGTAAAGTGAATACTCAGGCTACAATACGCTTAGCAGAGCAAGCAGCTCAGCAAGGTGTAAAACGGTTTATTTTTCTAAGCTCCATTAAAGTAAATGGTGAATTTACTTTAGAGGGTAATTCTTTTAATGAAGAAAATACAAAAAAACCAAATGATCCTTATGCACAAAGTAAATTTCTTGCTGAGGAAAGTCTTCTAAAAATTAATCAAAATTCTAAAATGGACGTGGTTATACTTCGTCCTTCCCTAATCTTTGGGCCAGGTGTTAAAGCTAATTTTTTAAAAATGATGCAATTAGTGAATAAAGGCTTGCCTTTGCCTTTTGGTGGGATAAAAAATAAACGTAATTTTGTTTTTATTGATAATTTAATTTCTGCCATTATAGCGGTTATCGAACATCCTAAAGCAGCGAATCAAGTTTATTTAGTGGCTGATAATGAAGCATGGTCTTTACCTGAACTCTTAGAGTTTATTGCAAAGAAAATGAATAAAAAATCCCTATTATTTACTGTTCCAGGTCTTTTAAATCTCTTTAAATTATTGCGGCTCACTGCATTGAGTACGCGTTTATTTGGTTCTTTAGAAGTCAATAATAGTAAAATAAAAACACAATTGAATTGGAATCCTCCAGTAAGCTCTGCTGCAGGCATGATTAAGACAATAAAGTGGTATCAAGATGAATATAATTCTTAGCGGTTTGTTAATTGGCTTTTCTCTATTAACGACTAAGTTGTTTTGTTCTTTGGCTAAAGATACTCGATTGATGGATAAGCCCAATGAACGATCTTTGCATCTAACTCCTAAGGTGCGCGGAGGAGGGCTTATTTTTATTAGTTTATTTTTATTGGCTTTGCCTGTATTAGGTTTTATTTATCAAGTCTCCCTAATCAAGCAAATTATTTTATTCGTTTCAGTATTGCTTATTGCGTTGATAAGCTTTTGTGATGATATGTATACTTTATCAGCAAAACCTCGTTTTGCCGTACAATGCATGGTTGCTGGATTGATTTCTATCACAGCTTGTCCTGATAATTTGAACTTTCTATTGTTTACTTTAAACAATTCTTATTTGATCATGGGAGTGATCTTTTTTATCACTCTTTGGGCGATTAATCATTTTAATTTTATGGATGGTTTAGATGGGTTTTGTGGTTCTCAAGCATTGTTTTTATTCTCGTCCTATTATTTGTTATTTGGTTTTGTAAGCGCTCTGTTTTATCAAGATCTTTGTTTTATTTTAATATTTGGTTTAATAGGATTTCTTGCATTTAATTTTCCGCCTGCGAAATTATTCATGGGCGATGTAGGTAGTGCTACTTTAGGTTTTATTTCTTTTTATATGGCTTTAATTGCACAGCAACAATACGATATTCCTATTATATATTGGTTTATGTTAAATGCTTTATTTCTTTTTGACTCAACAATTACTTTATTGCGGCGTATACATAAGAAAGAAAAATGGTTTGCTGCACATCGCAAGCACGCTTATCAACGTTTGAAACAATATGGTTTAAATACTCGGATTATTTTATTGGGCCAGTTGTTGATTAATTTATTGGCTTTAGCAGGGGTTCTTTTAATTAATAGTAAAAATTTGGCTCCTAGCCTAGTATTGTCGATGTTATTTGTCCTATTACTTTTTGTTTATCTCAAAATAGAAAAATTACATCTTATGTTTCCCGTTGAGCCTACATTACCATTAAATTAACGTGAGTTATGGATAAAAAAAGCTGCTTGATAAATTTTGATAGCACTTATCTTACGCCATGCTCTCGTCGTCTTCCGGCTTGACTTCTTATTGAAGTCATAGATCCTCTAATCAAACTGAAGGATGGCGTAGACAGAGATCAGGCCTAATAGCAGTGAGTTCAGTTTACTCTCATTATCCTAGTAACTCTCGTTACGCTGTAACTGTTTTTTCTAAGATTATAGCTTTACTATTGTTTGAGGATAGTTCTTTTCTTCAGGGGCTGTCTCTGACATTTGCGCTTAATAAAGTAGTAAATAGTCTAGGTCTGAGTGTCTTTGATAAACGGCAAGATTCAATTACTGGTCCCTCATGAGCTACATATTCTAAGTGATCTGCAGTAGGTATTTTATCTATTGGCATAGAGGTTAATATTTGAGCTAAAATTTTTATTTTTTTATGGTATTGATGCGCATTTTTTCCCAATTGAGAGAGTGCTATGAGGTTCTCTTCTTTTTCCTTTGAAGTTTTACCTATGATATTGTTAATTGCTATATCACTTAGTTCACTTTCAGGAGTTGCTCCTAAAATGTGTTCTAATCTTTTGCCAATTGGATTAAGACGTGAATTGTTCAAAATTTGCTTTATTTTTGCTTCTAAATTTTCTCTAGAAGAATATAGAGAGCTTCCATCAAGTTGAGATAGAGCTTGAATCTCTTTATCTCTAAAATGGCGAACAGATTCACCGATCATTAATGCATAGTGCATCGGTACTTCAATTAAATGATTTTCTCCTTCTTCATCATAATATTCTGAAACAATATAGAAGCCTTCATTTCGTGTTTTATCTTTTATAAAGCGAAAAGCTGATAATTTACTCCAAACCGCTTCTTTAATTTCACTGTTATCTACCTTCATTTGAGGAGCGTCAATTGCTTCAGTTTTGTAGGTTACAAGATAGACAAAGGTAATGCATGGAATAAGTTTGTTTTCTTCTCTTTTAGAAATATATTGTATTTGCGTTGGTTAGATTGTTATAGTTATTTAAAATTTGAAATGTCCATAAGATTTGGTATTATTATGGTTTTT
>CAMFHA010000007.1 GCA_945952115.1 uncultured Legionella sp.
TTATTTTTCAGGGCAAAAATCTTTAGTCTTTGCTAACTACCCCTGACCTATTACCGCTACGATTCAACTGAGTTTTCTAGGATAACAAATAAGACGTTCTTAATTGATGTTTTTAATAGGAAGAGCAAAATGTATTGTGGTTCTTTGATTGGCTATGGTTTCAAACCAAATTGTTCCTTGATGAGCAGTAATAATCTTCTCACAAATTGCTAAACCTATACCCAAACCATGTTCGCTCATAGCTTTTTTGCCTCGATAGAATTTTTTAAATAACTTTTCCTTTTCATAAGAAGTAATTCCCAAGCCACAATCTTCCACACTGACTATAATTTTTTCATTTGCAGCGCGAACAAAAACAGTAATAGTAGATTTAGGTGGCGAAAATTTAATAGCATTATCTAAGAGGTGTACTAACACTTGTTGAATAAGTTTTTTGTCTAAAGCAATAGTCGGTATAGGCTCATCTATATGCACTTCAATAGGTCTTTTTTCCAAGGTCTTATCAGAAATTTTAATAGCAGCCTGAATAATTTTATTAAAAGAGGCTGGCTCTTTTTTTATTTTTAGCTCTTCTGTTTCTAATTGGATAATATAATAAAGATTATTTATTAAGTGATTGAGCTTGTTTATTTCCTGATCGATGTTTTCCTTAATTAAATTATTTTTAACTTCAGGTATATTTTTTAATTCATTCATCCTAGTAATTACTCTATTTAATGGAAAGCATAAATCATGAAAAATAGAAGTAAGAAGGGTCGTTTGAGCATTTTCTTTTTCTTTTTCCAATTCTTTTTTTCTTGCTTTTTCATTCAAATGTTCTGTTTCTAATGCTATCGCGAGTTGATTAGTACAAGACTCTAAAAGCTCATTTTCCTCCGATGTAAATAAGCGCTGAGATTTGATTCTTAAAACCCCCTGGGTCTCTGAAGAGCCGATGAGCGGCAAATAAAGAGCATCTGACGAAGTAAGCGTATCCGTCCCGATGCCTGCAGGAAGTTTCATATCAAAAACCCATTGGGCTATACTCAATTCTTTGGTATTTAGGCTTAAATTTAAAGGGAAGCTTGCGCGCACTTGAAGCCGATTATTTTTGGGAAGCAAAAATATAATTTGGCTATTAAAAATTTGAGCGAGTTGTTTGGTACCTAATTCTAGGATTTTATGGATGTTATTTGCGGTATTCAATTTTTTGTTAAAGCTATAAAGTGCAGTTGTTCGATGTTGATTAAGACGTGCTGATTCGGCTTGCTTTCGAATTAAAATCGTTAAATGACTGATAACTTGAGCTACTATCAGCATAACCAGTAGAGTAAAGAAATATTCAAGATCAGAAATTGCAAAACTATAAAGAGGAGGAATAAAGAAAAAATCATAAGCAACAACACTTAAAACCGAAGCAAAAATGGATGGGCCTGTTTGGCCTAAAAGTGCTACAAAGGTAACTCCTAATAAATACACCATAATTAAATTATTTGGAGCAAGCCATGTAGAAAGAAAAGTATTTAATAGGGTAATGAGGCTTACAGTGCCTAATGCTATTCCATAATCCTTCCATGATATAGGTTTGTCGAGCTTTTTAGTTTGAGCAGGTGGTTTGGCATATTGTTCTGTCATAATATAGATATCAATTTCATCACTATGACGAACAATTTCATCAGCCAAATTTCGTCTAAACCAATCTTGCCAACGAGTTGCAATATGTTTTCTAATCATTATGTGCGTTATATTTTGCTCACAAGCAAATTGCATAATTTCTTTAACAATATCAAAACCACTTAAAACATGGGTTTCAGCACCCAAACTTTCTGCTAAGCGTAAATGTTGAATAGCTTTATTTCTAGCTTCATCAATGGGTTGATATGGGGTATCAATATAAACAGCAAACCATTGAACTGATAAACTAGAAGCTAGCCGTTTCGCTGCTCGAATAAGTTTTAATGCTTCAGGTTTTGGCCCAACACATACCAGTATTTTTTCTTTTACAGGCCAAATTGTTTTAATTCCTTCGCTTTGTCTATACCATAAAACCTCAGTTCCTACATGTTGTGCCGTAACGCGTAGTGCTAATTCACGTAATGCAATTAGGTTTCCAAGTCGAAAAAAATTCTCTTTCGCAAGCTCTGCTTGTTGAGGAAAATAAACTTTGCCTTCTTGCAGGCGAATTAATAAATCTTCTGGGGGTAGATCTACTAATTCGATAGTAGTTGCTTTTTCAATCATCCAATCTGGAACTGTTTCATTAATAGGTGCATGGATAATTTGAGTTACATCATCTTTTAAGCTTTCAATGTGTTGTACATTTAACGTCGTATAAACATCAATGCCTCGCTCAAGAATTTCTTGAATGTCTTGCCATCGTTTTGCATGTCTTAATCCTGGGACATTAGTGTGTGCCATCTCATCAATTAAAATTAGGCCAGGATGTCGTTTTAGAGCTGCATCAAGATCAAATTCTAATAATTCTTTTTCTTTATAGGAAACTCTCTGATGAGGTAATTGTTCAAAATGCTCCAATAATTGCTCAATACGCCTCCTCCCATGAGATTCCGCAACACCTACTATCACATCAAGACCATGAGTGCGTTTTTCTAATGCGTCTTGCAACATTTCATAAGTTTTTCCAACTCCTGGGGCTGCCCCCAAATAAATTTTTAGAGTGCCTTTTTTTTCTCTACTCGCTTCTTCTTGAACTCTTTGTAACAATTGATCAGGATTTGGGCGATTGATCATTTTTAGTTCCTAATTTATCCAACGCAAGATTTAATTCCAGAACATTAATTCGTGGTTCTCCAAGCACCCCTAGGGTACGAGGTTGAATATGTTGTTGTATTAATTCATTTATATCCTCTACACGAAGATGTCGGGCTTTAGCCACACGCTCAGCTTGATAAAAAGCGGCATAGGGACTGATTTCAGGATCTAAGCCACTGCCTGAGGAAGTCACTAAATCAACGGGAATTAGCTCAGTATTTTGGCCTTGCGTTAATTGCGCGATTCGTTGTTTTATAAAGGTTAAGAGCAGAGGGTTTGTTGGTCCTAAATTAGAACCAGAAGAGGCCGCGCCATTATAAGGATAGGGAGATGTTGCAGATGGACGGCCCCAAAAATAGATAGGAAATGAAAATGATTGTCCAATTAAATGAGAACCAACAAACTTATTGTTTTGCTTAATCAAGCTGCCATTTGCTTTTTCTGAAAAAAAGAGTTGAGCTATTCCCGTCACTGCAAGAGGATAAAGAAAACCGGTTAAAATACTAAGCATTAGAAGAAGTATTAGCGCTGTTTTTATGGATGCAATTAGTTCTTTTAACATCATATTAAACCTAACCCAAATAACAATAAATCAATTAATTTTATTCCTAGAAAAGGCACAATTAAACCTCCTAGGCCATAGATGAACACATTTTTTCTTAATAATTTTGCTGCTTCAACATGCCGATATTTGACACCTCTTAATGCTAAAGGAATGAGAAAAACAATAATTAGTGCATTAAAAATAACAGCAGATAGTATGGCGCTTTCAGGGGTTGTTAAATGCATTACATTTAAAGTGCCTAGCACGGGATAAGTGCTTGTAAATGCTGCGGGTAAAATAGCAAAATATTTAGCAATATCATTGGCAATGCTAAAAGTAGTCAGTGCACCTCTGGTCATCAGTAATTGTTTACCAATTCCAACGACTTCAATTAATTTAGTAGGATTAGAATCTAAATCAATTAAATTCCCAGCTTCCTTAGCGGCTTGAGTTCCAGTGTTCATAGCAACTGCTACATCCGCTTGAGCTAACGCGGGGGCATCATTTGTTCCATCTCCAGTCATGGCAACCAAATGTCCTTCAGCTTGCAAACTTCTAATGAGCTTTAATTTTTCTTCAGGTTTGGCATTGGCTAAAAAATCATCAATTCCGGCTTCTGCAGCAATGGCGGCAGCGGTTAGATGATTATCTCCTGTCACCATAATCGTTTTAATACCCATACGCCTTAGCTCAGCAAAACGCTCGCGAATTCCACCTTTAATAATGTCTTTAAGATAAATGACCCCCAATATTTTTTTCTCTTCAACAACCACTAAGGGTGTACCACCTTTCCGAGAGATTTGCTCTACACTTCGTTGCACTGACTCTGGAAAAATACCTCCAATTTCTTGCATATATTCTTCGATTGCTTGAGCCGCACCTTTCCTAATTTGGCGTCCAGGTAAATTAGCACCGCTCATTCGTGTTTCAGCAGTAAATGGAATAAAAGTAGCTTCTAATTCATGAATATTGCGGCCACGTAAATTGTATTTTTCTTTAGCCAAAATAACGATACTTCGTCCTTCTGGTGTTTCATCGGCAAGCGAGGCTAACTGGGCTGCGTCTGCTAGCTGCTCAATAGAAACCTCAGCAGCTGGAATGAATTCAATAGCCTCTCTATTACCTAAAGTAATAGTTCCTGTTTTGTCTAAGAGTAGTACGTCCACATCACCGGCTGCTTCTACTGCATGGCCTGACATGGCAATTACATTGGCTTGAATCATTCTATCCATACCAGCGATACCTATAGCAGATAAAAGACCACCAATAGTTGTTGGTGCAAGACAAACAAACAAAGCAACTAATACCGTGATGGTGATCACTTTGCCCGCACCAGCACTAATGACGCTATAAATAGAGAAAGGCAGAAGGGTGGTACAAACTAACAAAAAAACAATGGTCAATGCTGCTAACAAAATGGTTAATGCTAATTCATTGGGAGTTTTTTGTCGTTTAGCACCTTCAACGAGTGAAATCATTTTATCTAAAAATGTTTCACCAGGATTTGAAGTAATGCGAATAATTAACCAATCAGAAAGAACCTGTGTTCCTCCCGTTACAGCACTTCTATCCCCTCCGCTTTCACGAATAACAGGAGCGCTTTCTCCTGTTATGGCACTTTCATTAACAGAAGCGATTCCTTCGATAACTTCTCCATCACTCGGAATAAAATCCCCCGCCTCTACAAATACAATATCGCCTCTTTGTAGCAATTCCGATTGAATTAAAGTAAAAGAGGCGTCTTTGTTAGGTTTTGATAATTTCTTAGCTTGAATTTCACGCCTTGCTTTTTTTAATGCTTGAGCTTGAGCTTTACCACGGCCCTCAGCCATGCTTTCAGCAAAGTTGGCAAATAATAAAGTAAACCAGAGCCAGGCAGTGATTGCTAAAATAAACCCTTTAGAGGCCTCTCCTTCGCCAAACAGAGCTTGAATAAACAGCGCACTAGTGATTATCGAGCCAATATATACTGTAAACATCACAGGATTTTTTATTTGATGTAAGGGCGTTAATTTAAAAAAAGAGTCGCGAATAGCAATTAGAATAATTTGAGTATCCCAAAGTGCTGAGTGGTGTTTAGTATCCATGTTGTCTCCAAAGCGTTAAATGCTCAACAATGGGGCCCAATGCGAGGGCGGGGAGAAAGGATAAGGCACCTATGAGAATAGCAATACTTACTAACAATATAATAAATAAGGGGGTATGTGTTGTTAGGCTACCTGAAGTTTGAGGAGTGGTTTTTTTAAGTGAAAGAGAACCTGCAATTGCAATAGCCGGAATAGCAATCCAATAACGAGAAATGAGCATCAATAATCCTCCGATCAGATTATAAAAAGGAGTATTAGCATTCAAGCCCGCAAAGGAACTCCCATTATTGTTTCCCATTGAAGTAAACGTGTAGAGAATCTCACTGAAGCCGTGTATACCAGGGTTAGCAATAGAACTTACTCCAGTGTTTGTAACAGAACCTATAGCTGTTGTAATTAAAACAATAATAGGCATCACCAAAACAGCTATTGAAGCCATTTTCATTTCAAAAGGCTCTATTTTTTTTCCTAAATACTCTGGAGTTCTACCTACCATAAGACCTGCCACAAACACAGTAATAATAACGAGCATTAACATGCCATATAAGCCTGAACCTACACCACCAAAAACAACTTCTCCTAAATGCATCATCCACAAAGGAGCAAGTCCACCTAAGGGAGTATAAGAATCATGCATTGAATTAACCGAGCCATTTGAGGCTGCAGTAGTTGCTACTGCCCAAAGTGCTGAACTAATGATGCCAAAACGTGTTTCTTTTCCTTCCATATTACCGCCAGGATAATCATTTGAATTGGCTGTTGCATTGATATGCATTGCCGCTAAAGCAGGATTGCCTTTTTGTTCTGAAAAAACAGCTAAGGTAATAAAAGGAATAAAAAGGAGATACATGGCTGCAAGAATTGCCCAACCTTGTCGTTTGTCCTTAACAATTACTCCAAAGGTATAACACAATGCTGCTGGTATAAGTAATATAGCTAAAAGCTCTAGAAAATTAGATAACGGCGTTGGATTTTCAAAAGGATGGGCTGAATTAACATTAAAAAACCCTCCTCCATTAGTACCTAATTGTTTAATTGCAACTTGAGAAGCAACTGGCCCCATCGGGATAATTTGTTCTTCTACTAGTTTATTTTCAATCATGGGATTATTGTTATTGTCTTTAGTTGCATGTTCTAAATCATTAAGAAGAGGTTGTTGATAACTTATAGGTTGAATTAAAGTTATTTTTTCATTAGGTTTAAAATTTTGAATGACTCCTTGCGAAACTAATAGCAAAGCAAAAATAAAAGAAAGAGGAAGCAAAATATAGAGCGTTCCTCGTATTGTATCGATCCAAAAATTACCCAGATTTTTATTCTCATGCTGTGAGAGACCTCTACTTAATGCGAGCAATAAAGACATACCAGTAGCGGCTGAAAGAAAATTTTGCGAGGTTAAGGCAAACATTTGTGTTAAATAGCTCATAGTGGTTTCTCCACTATAGGATTGCCAATTAGTATTAGTTGCAAAACTTATTGCTGTATTAAAAGCAAGATCAGGAGATGGGGCTGAGAGGTTCTGAGGATTTAGTGGTAGGTAAGCTTGTCCTCGTTGAATGAGATAAACTGTAAATAAACCAAATAGGTTAAACATGAGCATGGCTAATAGGTATTGTTTCCAATCCATTTCTTGTTTTTTATTAATACGGCATACCCGATATAATAGGCGCTCTAAAGGATTTACAAAGGGAGTGAGCCATACTGCTTGGTTAGTATAGATTTTAGCCATATAACTACCCAGCGGTTTTACTAGAACGAGTAAAATAAAAAGATAAGTGCTAATTTGAAATAAACCAATTTCAGTCATTCTAGAGTCCTTTCCTGCATTTCCTAGATTAAACCTAAAAAAGCAGCTGAATAATCAGCACATTAGCTATTCTCGCTACGATCCAATTGCTTTTTTAGGTTAAAAGAGTTCAGGTTTAAACAAAACGCTTAGTAAGTAAATAAATAATATAAACGTAATTAACCCACAAATTGAATAAGTAATCATAGTTTATTCCTTGATAATGAATCAAAAAATATAATCAATCCAATACAGAGTATGAAAAAGAAGGTGGTTGTAATAATTATTAAAGCATCAATCATGGGTGATCTCCTATAATATTGCTCTAATTATTAAATCATTAAAAATGAGCAATAACATCTATTGCTCCTAATAGAGTATAACGCTTATTTGGACTAATCCCTGCATTGGCATTACCATTAAAAGCTTCTTTATCTAATGCATAGTCATAGTCAATTTCTGGCCTGAATTCAATTTGCGGTGATAACCAATGTTGCCATCCCAGGCCAAAATTAAGATAGCGTGTTTTAGTGCCTGTGCGCTGACCTTGCTGATCATTATAGAATTCTGGTCTAAATGAAATATTATCTAAAGGTGAAAACTGATAATTAATGTACGCCACAGTACCTAAAGCAGAGGCGGTGCAACTAAGTGCTGTAGGATTGCTGCATTGTGCAGCATTGGGGGCATTAAAAGGGATATATTGTGGAGAAAAAGGAGTCCCTCCAGAAGCTAGCGCAGCAGCGGCAATAGGATTATTGGCATTCGCAACATGATTTTGATGAAGAGAGTAAATTTCATAAGCAATATGCCATTTATCATTAAATTTATGATAGTAAGTAAATCCATACCATTGGAGATTATTATATCCCCATACCCCATCATTAATTCCGTCCATACAAGGATAAAAAGTATCTTTACCATCATTCCAAGTAAATCGAGCGCAGGCTACAGCAGATGGTTTAGCTCCAGGATCTTTTAGAAAGCTTGCATTCGGATAAAGTGGATTAGGTGTTGGATTATTAATTTGTTTACCGACATTCCAAATAGCAGTATCAGTCCCAGCAACTAGACCTAATTGTAGAATGAAATTTTTTGTGATTGCTAAACTTCCTACTATCCCTTCATTGGTATAATTATCAAAAGAATAGGTCATGGAATGTGAGTACATGTAATTATTAGGAGCTAGTTGTGCTTCTATATCAGGAATAGAAATATAACGACCTACTCTTAACAGTAATCCTTCAGCAACATTAGGAACATATAATTCTCCATAAACCATGGGAAAATCATAACCATAGACATAGTTATTTCCCAAGAGTTGATAACTAGCGATACCATATGCAGTGGTGTAACGATAATTTTCTCCATAAATTCCTGATAAGCGAAAACCCCAATCTACATGATTGGTTTGTACTGTATCTGGGACTCGCTCTATGTACAGTACTGCTTGGTCGAATTCTACTGTATTGGGAGTATACATATAGGCCATAGGTACATTACCTGCTGGTTTGGTTGTATTACTGCTAATATTGCCCCCACCATTTATCCATCCATATACTTGTATGTGATTGTTATACAGCCATTGGCCCGCGGAAGTATTCGCAATTCCTTCCATAAAAGGGCTATCAATGGAATTTGGTTGACTGACACCAAGCGCTGTAGCAGCACCATAAGGCCATTCAGTAAAAGGTATTGGAGGGGAGGACTCTGGTGTTGCTGGCCATCCTTTTCTATGTGTAGATACTACTTGAGGATTAACAGGAGCAGATGCATGTCCTATTTCTAATTGATAATAACGCGTAAAGCGAGTAAGAAAATCTTGGCCTAAATAAGAATCAAGGCAGGCATAATCTTTATAAGGATCGCAGGAGTGACTACTTATTTTATCTTGTGCCCAAATAGGGGTAGTTGTTATTAAGCTCAGATAAAATAAAAATTTACTGATTTCTATTTTCAAAGTAATTCCTTTTAGCCTTATACTGTATTTTTTGCAGACCAATAATATCATTTTCAAAGATCATGAGTATATATGTAGTAATAAGAAGATTAAGCAATTAATAAGATTTGACAAAACGTGTTTGTATACCAAACTTTAAGTGCGTTTAGCCTGAAGGACACAACCATTGAAATGGTTAAAAATGGAGCAAAAGATGACTGTTAATAATGAAGTTTTATTTACACCTTTTAATTTACAAGGGCTAACCTTAAAAAACCGCATCGTTATGGCGCCATTAACTAGGAGTCGCTCCATACATGGAGTTGATGCCCCTTCAGAACTTAACGCAGAATATTATGCACAACGAGCAGATGCAGGATTGATAATTGCTGAAGCAACACAAATTTCGCCCACTGGAAAAGGATACGCTTGGACACCAGGAATCTATTCATCAGAGCAAATAAAAGGATGGAAATTGGTTACCGATGCGGTACATGCAAAAGGGGGTGCCATTTATTTACAACTCTGGCATGTTGGTAGAATTTCACATCCTTCACTGCAGCCAGGGGGTAATGCGCCTGTTGCACCTTCTGCAATTGCAGCAAAAGGACAGCGTACTTTTATTGAAAATAATGCTTTTGTTGAAGTCAGTATGCCCCGTGCATTAAAGTTGAATGAAATTCAAGATATTGTAAAGGATTATCAAAGAGCTGCTAAAAATGCCATTGAAGCTGGTTTTGATGGTGTGGAAATTCATGCAGCTAATGGCTATCTTATTCATCAATTTTTATGTGATGGCTCAAATTATCGAACAGATCAATATGGTGGTTCGGTGAACAATAGATTGCGTTTTGCCCTGGAAGTCACTCAAGCGGTTGTTTCTGAAATTGGAGCAAACCGGACCAGCATTCGCCTTGCTCCAGTTAGTCATGCTAATGGCATTTCGGACACTTCACCTGAAGCTGTATTTTTTCCGCTTGTACGCGAGCTTGATCGATTTAATTTAGCTTATATTCATGTTATTGAGGGTGAAACTCAAGGACCACGAGAGTTTTATGGCTTTGATTTTAAAGCATTGCGTAAAGAATTTTCTGGACCGTGGATGGTAAATAATGGCTATACATCAGAAATGGCTACGGAAGCAATTTCTAGTGGCTATGCTGATCTAGTAGCATTTGGAAGATACTATATTTCTAATCCAGATCTAGTAACACGATTTAAAATAAATGCCCCATTAAATGAGCTTGATCGCACAACATTATATGGCGGTGATGCAAAGGGGTATATAGATTATCCTTTTTACTAGGTCAGGACTTAAGAAAAACTGCCAATCTGCTTCGACTTAAGTCCTGTGAGTGTCTGATACAAGCCTTATGGCAATCGGTATGATTTTAAAAATTCTAGCTTTAACCTTCGCGTTAATTTTAGATGTGTGAAGAAATACGTTTATTTTTCATTTTCAAAAGGAACCGACACGACAAAGCGATGCACAGTCAATTCCACATAACCAAGATGTCTCTTCATCGTTATTAGATTTTTCATGAGAGTCTTCTTCGTAATTTGGTTTCTTCTTGATAATATGTGCCCTTATGATACGTGGAGCCGGATGATGCACTTGGTTATATTCGTCTTTAAGATCGTCAAGTCGCTCTTTAATATCATATGTTATATGATAAAATCCTTCTTTCAGATGATCGAATGCATCCGTAATTTTTTCACCTATCCAATGGTGTAACGATTCACGGTCATGTTGATTATTGTGATTATATTTAGGATCCAATTCAAATTCAAAAAAGCTGTCATTTAAATTTTTTATTGTATGAGAGTGTTTTTTTTGCTTATGATTACCTCATTTTTTTTAATGACGAATTTTCATTAAAAAAAAACGACAAAATCTCTAATTCTTTCACAATCACCTCTTGTTTTAAGATGCTACAGGACTTAGGGAAAACTCCCAATCTCTTCGTTAAAAGCCTGTTTTAATTCGGTCATTTAGTGCATCTAAACTCCCTCATTAAAACACGTTTTTGCCTCGACTTTGGAGTTTTTCGTAAGTCTTTTGCTATTGACAATTCGCTTATTATTAGGACTTTAATGTTGAATTGTCAATATGTCATAAGACTAGTAAAAATTAGTGGGCAATTCTATGCAAAATTTTCCTAGGAAAAAGACAAACTATAAAGAAGCACTAATCGAAATTTTGCTTATGTAATCCCTAATATGAAGCTGTGTTCCATTTCCAGTTTCTGATTTCTGGCATGTCCTGGCCGTATTTATCTATGTATTGCTTATGCTCAATGAGCTTGTCTTGAATCATTTGTTTTAGATAGTCTCCCTTAGCATCTAAATACGGTAATCTATCGATCACGTCTTGCACTAGATTGAAGCGATCTAATTTGTTTTGTACTCTTAAATCAAAAGGAGTGGTGATAGTTCCTTCCTCCGTATAGCCTCGAACATGAATATTGCGATTAAAACGCCTGTAGGTTAAGCGGTGGATAAGCCATGGATATCCATGGAAAGCAAAGATATAGTGGATTAAAATTTAAACGATCCCCTGAAAGCATGATCAATAGCCATCGCTAATGAACTAAATTTGTTGATATTGCTTCTGATTTTCCTTTTTAAATTAGCCCAAAATTTTTCTATTGGATTAAGGTCTGGCGAGTACGGAGGTAAAAAGACTAATTTACAACCTGCCTCTCGCTCTGGTTCTGTCGCAAAAATAAATTCGTCCAAAATAACTCCATTCGTGGTCTAAATTTATTTTTGCGACAGAACCCAGAGTCTTGTCAACAAAACAAAAAAAGAATAGAATGCCTTCTTTTTTTTCAATCTGCAGATTCTATTACCCATCAAGAGATTGGCGATGAAAAAAGATTTTTTCCGTACATTATTCTTTAAGGTTGTATATGTTAACTAATTCGACATTAAAACTAGATGCTGATAAACAAACCGTCAACTATATCACTCCCTGGTCAATTGGCTCATCTAGCAAGTCAAGCGCTACAGTCTCAGCGTTAAGCTATCAAGGTAAATTATATTTGATTACCAATGCTCATGCTGTTGTCAATTCAACTTATCTCAAAGTGAAATTCAACCAAGGTTCAACCGAATTACCAGTAAAATCGGTTTGGGTTGATCCCATTATGGATTTGGCAATCGTTAAGGCAACTTCAATAGAAGGGGAAAAATTAATAAAAGAAAAAATAGTCCCCGTAGAAATAAATCCAGAATTTCAACCAAAAGGCACAGAAGTCAATGCCTATGGCTATCCAACAGGGGGAAGTGGACTTTCTTTCACTAAAGGTCATGTATCAAGAATAGAAATATCCACCATTGCTTTATCTGGATTACCTGGCATTACAGTACAAACTAGCGCCCCTATTAATCCAGGAAATAGTGGCGGCCCAATTACTATAAAGCAAGAAGAAAAAGAGGTATGTATTGGTATCGTAAGTCAGAGTGCCAGCAGCCTTAGTAATGTGGGTTATTTTATTCCCGCCGTTACCGTTGTAAAAGCCATCGAAGCCTATAAAAAATATGGTAAAGCCAAGGCCGCAGGCTTTATTGACCATGTGACTGTACCCAATATCAGCTTTGACTATCAAACTTTAAAAAACTCTTCTCTTCGCGCAGAACTCGGATTAGGGGCAACCCCCTTAGGAGAGGAGTTAACAGGAATTTATGTTTCTAAGGTGAATCAGAAATCCTGTGCTTTTAATATTCTTAATGAGGGCGATATTATTATGGAAATTGATGGTCACTCCATCCTGGCCAATGGCAATGTCGAGGTTACTGAATTAGAACATCCAATCCAATTCAGCTACCTCATTCAACAAAAACAATTTTTTGATGATATAAAAGTCAAGGTTCTCAGAAAAAATACCGATGGTAAACTTGAGGAGCATACACTAACCTTTAAGCTAACTGAACAGCTCGGACAAAGTCTTCTAGGATATAAGGATGATAAACCACTCAAATACCACATACAGCCTTCTGGAGATATTGGTGGCTTTGTATTTAGCCGCTGTACTAAGTCACTCATGACAACCTTCGTAACCAATTATAGTGCTTCTGGTCGAATATTTGCAGATACTTCGAATAGACCCTCGATATTCAATGACTTCGAAAAATTGTCGCGCTCAGAATCATTGAATGAGATTGTTGTCTTGCAAAATATTTTAGCTTCTGAGGCAACTGATGGTTATGAGAATTTTGCACTTAGCAGAGGTGCTCTCTGTGAAAGCCATCGAGTTATTGAAGCAAATGGCCGTCCGATAAGAGATTTGTATGATTTAGTTGAAATCTTAACGGCTGAGCCTAGCAAGCCTTCATCTATTTTATTTGAAAATGGTAAACGATTGGTCATCGCCCCTGAAGCTGATAAAGAGACGAAAAAACGACTTCAGCAAAAATACCAAATCGCCTTCTTCACTAGCCCTTCAGCGGCTCCAACAGATCGCAAACCTTTATGTGATCAAATTAAAGCAAGATATGAAGAAGCTCCCACTCCACATACTGCTTCCTCTGGTTCTGTCGCAAAAAGTTATCTAACAAAGTAAAATCTATAATTTTACATAGGAATGGTCAACGATGATTAGTTTTAACTGGCGTCATTTTAAGCGAGATATTATTTTGATGCTGGTTAAATGGTACTTGGCGTACTCATTGAGGTTCGGCCGGGATCCTGACGAAAAGGACCGTTGCCTGTGTATTTATAATTCAGCACCAATTTTATCCTCAAGTGTTTTTTTTAGTTTGGCAATTTTTTCCTTTAGATAATGTTGCTGTTAAAGAATTAATAACTGATTGTTGTAAACGAGTATAATAGTCATGTTTGTAGAACATTAAATAAAGAGGAATACTCAAAGATTCCATATTTGCAACTTCTCTAAGCTCTAGGTCTTGAGTTAAAACCTGGTAAGGTAGCACCGCTCGGCCAAGTCCTAATTTAACGGCTTCAATTATTAAATGAATATTATCTAGGTAGTGTTGACGCCAAGCACATGGTTTTTCTTGTTGCTGTTGTAAAAAAAGATGAGTTATCTCATCTTGAATATCGTGATCAAGATAAACATCCTTAACTTTGTTTGTGCTTTTAGCGGACTCGACTAATATATAAGTTTCTACTCCAATTTGAATAGCTTCAATAAACTTGTTATTAACACAATTTGTTGAAACAATATAATCAACTTGGTTTGTTTCTAAAGCACCAGGCAGATCTCTTGATTCCATCTCTATGAGTTCTAGTTTGATATTACAATGTTCAATTAACAATTGACTTAAAGCATCTAGTACAAAAAAACGTAAAGCAGTAGAAATACCCCCTATACGTACAATTCCACATAAACCATTTTTGCTATTGGTAGAAATTTGATCTAAGCACTCATTTTCAAGCGCATTTTTTTTAAGACAATATCTAAACAGTTGATGACCGGCATTAGTAAGAGAAATTGATTTGGTATTTCTGATAAATAAATGCCCTAATTTCTGTTCGAGCTTACCTATCCTTTGGCTTAAGGCAGATTGTGTAATACATAAAGACTGTGCTGCCTTTGTGAAATTTAAACAATTGGCAACAGCAAGAAAAGCATCTAATTGCAATGATGATAAGCTCATTAATAAAAGTAATAAGTAGATAATATTTATTAATTTTACTAAAAGATATTGGTCAGATAAAGTTCCAATACTAATTACTGCTTATTTTTAAATGAGATTTAAAATGCATGCTATAGAAAAGATGTTTAGAGAAAAAATTTTAGCTGAAAATTTTTCCTGTGTAGGAGCTAAAACATCTATTAACGGTTCTGTCGCAAAAATAAATTTAGACCAGGAACGGAGTTATTTTGGACGAACTTATGCCGCGAGGCCATAGAACTGTTCAAAAATAGTTTGACTAGCAGCTTGGTTATGCTGTGCTTTGCGTAACATATGATGCAATTCAATGCCGGCCAATGTTGCATCCGCTGAGGGAAATGCTTTAAATCCTTTCGTTGGCTTAGTGATTTTCTTAATGAATCGATGGTCTTGTTCTACGATGTTATTGAGGTATTTGATTTGTCTCACCGTGAATTGGATGAACAGGCCACCCAACATTGATGTGCTTGCTTTAATGGTTCTCGAAGCAGGGGGTTATCATAAAGATAAATCTGGCCAACTGATAGGTAGTTGGCTGCTCGCCAATAGGCATCCATCTTATAAAGCAAATCAGGGGTAAGTGTTTTTGTCTTCATCTATATACTCTTATTTTTATAAATCCTATTACGCCATAAATATGCTTTAAAAAGTATAATGATTGTAAATTATAATTTAAGGAATAAACAATGTATGATGAAGAGGGTATATAAATTATAATAAGGGAGTTATATGGAAATTACCTTTCTAGGTGCGACTGAAACAGTAACTGGTTCTAAATATTTATTATCCTTTGATAATAGAAAAATATTAGTTGATTGTGGATTATATCAAGGTCGCAAAGATTTAAGATTACGCAATTGGAATCGTTTACCTATTGATCCCGCAACAATTGATACGGTTCTTATAACACATGCCCATATTGACCATACGGGTTATTTACCTCTTTTGATTAAGAATGGTTTTAAAGGCACGATTTATAGTACAGAAGGTACGAGGGATTTATGTTCCATTCTACTCCCTGATAGTGGACATCTTCAAGAAGAAGAAGCAGAAATGGCCAACAAATATGGGTATTCCAAACATACTCCTGCCTTTCCATTGTATACGCAAAAAGATGGTGAAGAAGCTCTAAATTATTTTGATACGATTCCTTTTAATCAACAGTTTAATTTGACAGATAAGTTTAGTTTTCAGTTTCTTCCGGCAGGTCATATTATAGGTGCTTCATTTATCCGTATCCAACATAAAGACTGTTCTCTTTTATTTACAGGGGATATGGGGCGATTGCATGATCCAGTGATGAAAGCACCGACAGTGATTCATGATATTGATTATTTAGTTGTTGAATCAACTTATGGAAATCGATTACATGAGCCTGGTCATCCAAAAGATTATTTAAAGGATATTATTAACACAACGGTGCATCGAGGAGGAACTGTTGTTATTCCATCTTTTGCAGTTGGTCGTGCACAAGCAATACTGCATTATATTTATCTTCTAAAAAAAGAAAAATCAATTCCAGATATTCCGGTTTTTCTTGACAGTCCAATGGCAGTTAATGCGACCCATATTTTACTGAAACATATAGAGAACTTGCGTTTAAATAAAGATGAATGTGGTCAATTAAATGATATTGCAACCTATGTTAATACCCCTGAAGAATCAAAAGAGCTAGACAGTAATCAAAGCCCTAAAATTATTATTTCTGCAAGTGGAATGGCTACTGGAGGACGTGTTTTGTTTCATATAAAGGTTTATGGTAGTGATAGGAAGAATACGATTCTTTTCACTGGTTATCAAGCTGAAGGAACACGAGGAGATCGGATGGTCAAAGGGGAAAAGAAAATAAAAATTCATGGTGAAATAGTTCAAATCCAAGCCCAAGTTGAGTCATTATCTAATACATCCGCACATTCTGATTATGAAGAAACCTTAAAATGGCTAAGCTTTTATGAAAAAGCGCCTAAAAAAGTATTTATTACTCATGGTGAGCTCGCAGCAGCAAATTCATTGAAAGAAAAAATTGAACAACAATTTGGTTGGAATTGCGTTGTGCCACATTACTTACAAAATGAAACATTATCATGAAGATTAATGAATCAAAATTAAGACTCGAGTTATTAGACATTGATGGAAATCAATTTATCTATTTTAGATGAACAGCAAAATTGATTGAAACAGCTAAAATAACCCCTTATTTTCAAAAAACAGTATTAAAAAATGAAAGTTATTATTAGGAAGGATTTATCATGAGCTGCATCGAAAACCGTACATTTAATGAACTCAAAATTGGTGATTTTGCCAGTTTAAAACGGACTCTGACACAAAAAGACATTGAGTTATTTTCAATTATGTCGGGTGATGTGAACCCAGCTCATGTTGATGCCGAATATGCAAAAGATGATAGGTTCCATAAAATTATTGCTCAGGGGATGTGGGGCGCATCATTAATTTCTACAGTACTAGGAACAGAACTTCCTGGACCTGGAACGATTTATTTGGATCAAACTCTCAAGTTTATAGCCCCCATAGTTCCTGGAGATACAGTGACGGTTATAGTAACGGTGTTAGAGAAAAAAATCGAAAAAAATAAGATTGATCTGGACTGTAAATGCATCAATCAGCAGGGAAAAATAGTTATAGCTGGTGTTGCAACAGTCATTGCACCCACTCAAAAAATGAAAAGAGAGCGTGTTGAATTGCCTAAAGTAGTACTCCAAGAGCCAAAGGATTCATGGTACAAGAAACTGATTAAAAAGAAAAATGATTATGAGCCGCTTAAAACAGTGGTTGTACATCCTGTTGATGTATTATCTCTTCAAGGAGTAATTGATGCAGCAGAAGAACATTTAATCATACCGATTCTTGTTGGACCTGCTGAGAAAATTCAGGATGCAGCTAAAGAAGCTAATATTAATCTTTCTCCTTATGAAATTATTCCAGCAAAACACAGTCATGAAGCAGCAGAAATTGCTGTTAAAATGATTAGAGAAGGAAAAGCTGAAGCCATTATGAAAGGAAAAATTCATACTGATGAGTTGATGATTCCAATAATAAATAAAGATAATGGTTTGCGTACAGGACGGCGCATGAGCCATGTTTTTTCATTGGAAGCACCAAACTATTTTAAACCGTTATTTCTTACTGATGCAGCTATAAACATCCAACCTAATTTACAAACCAAAAAAGATATAGTGCAAAATGCGATTGATTTATTTTGTAGATTAGGTTTGGGACAACCCAAGGTAGCAATCTTATCTGCAGTAGAGACCGTAAATGAGAAAATTCCTTCTACCTTAGATGCTACTGCATTATGTAAGATGGCTGAGCGTGGTCAAATTACTGGTGGGATTATAGATGGACCACTTGCATTTGATAATGCAGTTTCCATTGAATCAGCGCGAGAAAAGGGAATTTACTCTCAAGTTGCTGGTGATGCCGATATTCTTGTTGTTCCTGATCTGGAGTCAGGCAATATGCTTTATAAACAAATGACTTTTTTATCTGGTATTGAAGCTGCAGGTATTGCTATGGGAGCACGAGTTCCTATTATTTTAACAAGTCGTAGTAGTGATAATGAATCACGCAAAGCATCCTGTGCTATGGCTTTAGTTTATGCGCGAAATAAGGATATTTTGAATGAATAAATTTATCCTTGTTATTAATTCAGGTTCTTCAAGTATAAAATTTTCTCTATTTACATGCAGTAATCAGTATTTAGATTTGTTTTATCACGGTCAAATTCAAGACTTGTATGAATCACCAAAAATTAGCATTTTTAATTCGAGTCATGTTCAAGAGCTCAATAAATCCATTTCTGGACAAGGACACGAAGAAGGTCTAAAAATACTGTTTCATTGGTTAGAACATTTGCCTCATTCAATTACTCTTCAAGCGGTAGGCCATCGAGTGGTGCATGGAGGAACCTTTTTTTGCCATTCTACCTTGGTTAATGATGAAGTAATAAAAAAGATGACAAGTTTAATCCCATTAGCCCCGCTACATCAGTCCCATAATCTGGAAGCTATTAAAATCATTAATAGTTTTTATCCTAGACTTCCACAAATTGCTTGCTTTGATACAACTTTTCATCAAACTCAAGATAAATTGGCTACTCTTTTTGCATTACCAAGAGCATTGTTGGATGAGGGAATTCTTCGTTATGGATTTCATGGCCTATCTTATGAATACATTGCTTCAGTTATAACTCAACATATTGGTGAAGTAGGAAACAAGCGTGTGATTATGGCTCACTTAGGTAATGGAGCTAGTATGTGCGCTATGTATCAAAGAAAAAGTGTCGCTACTTCAATGGGGTTTACTGCATTGGATGGTCTTATGATGGGTACTCGATGTGGTCGTATTGACCCTGGAGTACTTTTATATTTATTGGAAGAAAAAAACTACTCCGCACAACAAATAGAGCACTTACTTTACAATGAATCGGGTCTATTGGGTGTATCTGGATTGAGCAATAATGTTCGCGAATTATTAGAGCATTTGGACGATGAAAAAGTGCGAGAGGCAATTGATTTATTTTGTTATCGCGCAGCGCTTGAAGCCGGATCATTATCAGTTGCTCTAGGTGGTTGTGATGCATTAATCTTTACGGCAGGCATTGGTGAACACGCTCCATTGATACGAGAAAAAATCTGTGCTTATTTAAGTTGGCTGGGAATTAAAATCGATGAAGAAAAAAATGATAGTAATTCCATAATTATTAGTAAAAAAGACAGTGCAATTTTGATTGGTGTGATACCTACAAATGAAGAGTTAATGATTGCTAAACATGTAAAAACACAGTTGATGGCATGCTCTATGAGAATTTAAGGATGACTTTCGCGCCCCTTGCACGATTACGGTTAAATTTAGAGTTAACTATTTGTAGTCGATTCAACGGCTTTTTTTAGATTTAAGTTCAATTTGGTATTCATCGTCATCATCACTGTCCCATTCTTTCGCTACAAAAAAATACTGACGTTTATTGACGCTATTTAGATGATTACTGGCATGCACAGCACCTGTACTGGTGCATTCACTTTTCTTTTCAGTACTGCTTACTTCTATGTATTCAGGACAAAAATAATCAACAACATCTGAAATAAAATAAGGAAACCGATGTTGATCCGGGAAAACATCCGCAAAGCTTTTTAATTTATTAATCTCTTTAGGTAAAGCAAAACCTACACTGGCTTCCGCTTGAGTCAAATAGTCTTGTAGTTTTGAAATAAACTTACCATAGCTTGCTGAAGACCAAATTAACATGCCGGAGTTTAAGATAGCAATTAACTCATTGTAATAGATAACTAAATCCCGTTGATTTTCATTAAGATAATCTTGTTGCTGCTCCAAGCTTGGAGAAACATCATTACCCCATATCGTGATAACATTATTTGTCATTGCCTCTAATAGTTTTGCCCGTCTAATTTCATTTTGTGTATCTGTAGGAATACTGAGTTTGACGTAGCTTACAAACAGCATCATCAACGCACAGCGCAGCGTATTTTCCCATGCTTTTAATTCGCGAAGCTGATCGGCAATATTTTCACTAGCTTGATGGTTTTTATTGCATTGCTCTATCATTTTATAAAGAAGAAAACGTAAGTTATTAATTTTTTTTGTTAGTACTTCGATAGACGTTTCACTATTTTGGCAGTCCATTGCGGTTGGCTTATAGTGTTGAACAACAAATTCTTGAACAGCTCCTTTATTTAATTGTAAGGTTGTAGTGTATTGTTCATAGATTTTGATTGATTCTTCCGAGTGATGCGGTGATTTTAATAGAAATTGATTTAAGATGTCTGTAAGTTTTGTTATTCCTTTACATCCTAAAAATCGGGTGTTAATAAATGCTTCAAAATCTTCTTTCCAATGAGGTGTTAAATCATTTTTAAGAATTGATTGCTTAGTTTCTTTGGTTGTTTGTAGCAAATTATCTTGCCTTAAATTGATATAAAATCGATCCTGCAGCTCCATTCGATTACTATCAATGCATTCCATATTAAACAAGTTAATAAGACGAGCAATTTCAATCCAATTTTTTTCAAGAATTCTTTTTTTGGATTCATTAAATAGTTTATTATTAGTTCGATCCAATTTTGAAAAATCGGGCAAAATAGCAGCCTTAATTTCAAATATTTGCATATCAAAATCAAAAATACTATAAAACCCAGCTTCTCCAAACCTAGTATAGGACATGGCCGCTTGTAAATATTCAAGATAACACTGTTGCTTGATTAAATCGCCCACATCATTTAAATGACGTAGTTTTTCTTTTTGGCGTTGTTGGTGACTAACTTCCTTCATATCTTTTGGCTTATCTAGTTTATTTAATTGCTCGTTCAAACTATCCTTTATAGTCTTAAGCAATTCTAATTTGCCTTTTAAATAATCAAGTGACTGTTTATTATCAGAGGTAGCTCGTGTGTCAGGTTCAAGCGCTTTACAATGTTTCATGAAGGTCAACAATTCTGTTTCTAGATTACTCAACCCCAAAATAATATTTGCCTTCTCTTTCAACCTTAACCATTGGCATAAACTTTTTATCTGTTCATCTATATTTTTTGGAATTGATTGCTGTTTCATAAGGATACCCATTGTGCTAAAAGTCAATCTGAAATAATAAAAAGCAATGATATCATAAAAACATCAAGGCACTCATAAAAAGAGCTTGAAGACTCAGCACTCATTCTCATCTCTAATTTAATGAGATGTAGGTGCTCGAAAAACTTTCAGGGTGAATACCCCATGCTTCATTTCCATCAGATACTACCACACTGCCTTCAGGTAAATTCTGTCGTGTCCCCCATAAGCCTATTACACTAATGGCTTTGGAAATTGTGGTTGCCTTCAAGACTCTATCAATTGGTTTATAATGATTTTCGATGGAGGTTTTTTCATATAAACGGTTGAATTTATTTTGTGGCAAAAGATAACTATCATGTATATTTCTGGATACTTGCATATAACCTTTACCTGCAAAATTAACTGTAACAAGATGTTCACCAACTCGAGTTTCTACGTAAGTTCCTTCAGGAACAGGAAGGGCATGAATTAAGATATCTGAGCGTTTTTTTGCACTAAAAAAATCTCCACACCATGAAGGACCTTTTTTCAATTGATAATTGATTAATTTCAAATTAGTATCAATATAACCTGAAGGACAGCTTCCTGTATGGTTTTGTGTGTTACGCTGATTTGTTCGCGGAATATAATTCCATGATAGGTCTTCAAAGAGTGGATTGATAGTACTACCTAAGCGATTAAACACTCGAACACTAAAAGTCATCTTTAAAAAGCTACGTTGGCGATATTCTTGCGTATCATTAGGATGCACGGCATGTACATTATTTACAGTCATTCGATAAATTTTATAAGGTATTGCTTGTGTATAGGGCATTTGCTTCCCTTGTTCTTCAAAAGCATTCAAAACTTTTTGCGGGTCGTTTTGATCCACTTTTGACATATCAAAAGGCCCAGGATAAAATTCAGTCCCTAAGTCATCGCAAACAATATACGTGTTATCACCGTAGATCTCACCATCACTTTCGGCAGTTTCATTAGCTTTAGAAACAAAGCCATCCACATGCAATCCTGAGCGACGCGCATAATGATTTGGAGATACAACACCAGAATCAATAGTTAGGTAAGCAACACATTGATTAATATTAGGATTAGCAATTTGTTCTGCATGTACAATTTGTTTAATTACAGAAGTATATGCGGATAATTCTTGTGGTATCTGCCAGCCTTGGTTAGGTATATAAATAGGCATATCGTAGACTTGTGTTTGATTCGGATCACTAAATTGTTTTTTTTCAGTAGAGTCGGTAATTTCTCCTACTATTAGGGGTAAATTTTTACGATTTAATTGTTGCATATCCCATTTAATGCGTTTAAAAAACACCTCTTGATTGGGATGATTAGGATTCAATAGGGCTATTTTCTGCTTTATATTTATTTCTTCCTCTGGGTGAAAAGGTATTGGATTTTGAAACCTAGCGATACTGTCTCCATACAATGTTTCTGTTTTATTAATTTTGGGAATGAGCTGATGTAATGCGCCTAATGCTTTAGCAAGATCGCTGCTGTATTGCTGCTGACAGTAGACATGAGTAATTTTTATATTTTTAGGGATTTTATTTTTTATGAACTGAAGATAATCCTCATTTTTTTCAGGTGCTCCGTAAACAACCATTACTTGTAATTGATTCATGTCGTTAAAAGTTTTCCTAATCCATTGTGCTCTTTCATTTGCTGGAGTTTGAATAACATTGCGATCATTAACTAACACGAGTGTTTGTTGAGCCTTTTTTAAAGAGTGAGAAATTAAATTTTTATCTTCTAAAGTTAAGGATCTAAAGTCCCCTGTAATTAGAGCGGCTTCCCCAGTAATACCTTGAGTTAAAGCACGAGGCATTCTTATTGCAGAAGTATGAAAAGCTTCCTGTTTGCTATAAGCAGCAATACCGGGATTCAGTAAATTTTTTATTATTCGCAGCATGATTTCACCTTACAACCTATGTTAACTGAGGATTTACAGACATGAATTAATTGTAATAAGACTAATTAAAGTCCATTATTATTGAGGTTACATTAGCATAAAAAGGTTGTTTCTTTAAAGACAGGAATTTGCAATGAATAAAGAAAGTGGTTTCAAAGTAAATATTAGAGAAATTTGTACTTCAGATTTAGACTCAGTTGTTATGGATATTACTCTATGACTTTTCCATATAAACTAGTTGATTTAACGCACCCATTAACAGCAAATACGCCTTCATGGGATAATTCATGTGGCTTTAAGCATACCACCTCCTTGGATTATGCTGATTGCCCGAGTGAGGTTAAGTTTAGAGTTCAAGACATTCATATGCCAGCAGGCATTGGTACGCATATGGATGCACCCGCACACTGTGACCCGCAAGGAAAAAGCATTGATGCACTTTCTTTGCAAGATTGCTTTGCTCCTTGTGTCGTCATTGATATTTCTGCAAAAGCACATGAAACGTATCTGTGCTCTATGCAAGACATTGTGGATTTTGAAAAACAATATAGGCTTATCCAGTCTGGTGATTTTGTCATTATTCGTACTGGGTGGTCGCGTTATTGGGCCAATCCTTCACAATACCGAAATAATTTACAGTTTCCTTCCGTATCCAATGAGGCAGCTCAGCTGTTGATTGAACGTGATATTGCAGGTCTTGGTATTGATACCCTGGGGCCAGATACTCCAGAAAGCGGCTATCCTGTACATCAGATTATTTTAGGTCAAGGAAAATACTTGGTAGAAAATGTTGCCAATGCTGATTTATTACCTCCTGTCGGGAGTACTATTTTAATTGCTTCTCTGTATATTTTGGGCGGAACAGAAGCACCGGTAAGATTGATAGGGTTTGTTGAATGATCTTTTGAATTGGATATATTGTTTGAGTGAGTATGATCAACATGAGTACGATAAGGTTCTATCTTACTTATCCATATAATAATTACGCGTGGTCATTCCTGCAAATAAGCTAGGTCTTTTATCTTCTTCTTCACGTCTTTTTTCTTCTTCCAATCGCTGTTGCTCATTTGTTTTTATTTGTTGTTCCATATGAGGTTTCATTTTTCTAAAACAATCCATTTTTAACTCCATAGGAATTTTTTTTAAGAATTTAAAATATGGATGTATATTTAATTCTGCTTCTACTTCGTTCTGTGATGATTTTTCCAAAAAATTTAAGCCGTGACTTAATAAATTTCTAGTGTACAATTTCAAATCAGCGAAGCACGCTTTATCTTCTTCGTTCAAAGTATCAATATATGCTTTATGTTCTTCGTAGGGGCCATTTGGTTTTATGCTTGGATGAACGACTTGTTGTATAGCCATGTTTACTAAATCTGTACCTGGTTTGGGTTCCAATTTAAAAAACATAAAGTTACCTCGATCTAAAATGAATTAAAAAATTAACTAAATTGCTTCGGATAATTCTTATTATAACAAAAATTTTGAATATATAAAATATGCATTGTGATATTGTTTTGATCGGTTGTGAGTTAAGTTATAGATCTGAAGCAAAAGCGAATTTGACGAAAAATAGATTTAATAACTATCTTAAAAAGATCATAATCGCTGTCATAAAAAATAACGAAATATAAATCTAAAAGAGTTAATTTAAACCAAATTTTACTCTAATTATGCTATATCTAACTCTTGTTGCTCAAAAACTCTCTTTACATTACATTTTCTCTAATCTATGATATTTGTACATTAATCAAAAATGAGAATGCTATGTCCCCAAGAGGAGGAACAAGAATTGGAGCAGGGCGCCCAAAAGGAGAGCCCACTAAAGCTGTTCGCCTGTCTGTATCATTGCTTAGAGAGCTTGAGCGATTAAAAGAAAATGTCGATTATCGTTTACCCGTTTTTTCTAGTAAAGTGCAAGCTGGTTTTCCCTCACCCGCTGATGACTATATTGAAGGTTATCTTGATTTAAATACAAAGTTCATTAAGCATCCATCTGCAACCTTTGTATTGAAAGCTACAGGGGACTCCATGATTGATGCGGGAATTTTTTCTGGAGATTGGTTATTGGTAGATAGAAGTATTGAAGCTGAGGATGGGCGTATTGTAATTGCTGCGGTCAATGGAGAGCTAACAGTAAAGCGCCTATCTAAAAAGCAAGACAAAGTACAACTGTTGCCGGCAAACTCTAAATTCAAGCCCATTAATATCACCCAAGATTGCGAGATGGTCATTTGGGGTGTGGTTACTTTAGTATTGCATGAGCCTGCTTAACATGTTTGCGCTTATTGATTGCAATAATTTTTACGCGAGTTGTGAGCGCTTGTTTCGCCCAGATTTAGAGAATACACCCATTGTGGTGCTTTCAAATAATGACGGATGTTGTATAGCACGCTCGAATGAAGCAAAGGCTTTGGGCATTGCAATGGGTGAGCCTTATTTTAAGATTAAAGCATTATGCACCCAGCATGGTGTTAAAGCATTTTCTTCCAATTATAGCTTGTATGGGGATATTAGTCGCAGAGTCATGTGTATCATTGAAGAATCATGGCCTCATATGGAAATTTACTCTATTGATGAGGCCTTTTTGGATTTAAGCAGTATGCCTTCTGATTTACACGATGCTTTTTGTACCATGTTACATAAAAAAATTTTAAAACACGTTGGAATCCCCACTTCTATTGGCATCGGTCAAACCAAAACGCTTGCAAAACTTGCAAATTATTGCTGCAAGAAGCTATTTAAAACTCCAGTATTTAATAGCACAGGAAAGAACAAACAATTATTAAAACATATTTTCGTAGGTGATATTTGGGGAGTAGGGCGCAAATGGGAAATAAAATTAATGGCCCGTGGAATTTATACGGCTTATGATTTGGCCAATACCAATGCCCATCACTTGAAAAAGAGTTTTAATGTCGTATTAATGCGCATTGCAATGGAGCTCCAAGGAGTTATCTGTGAGGGGCTTGGGGAGATTGAGCCAAAACAAAGTATCTTGTCTTCAAAAAGCTTTGGGCAAATGCAAACCGATTTTACTCATATTGCCCAAGCCATTAGCAGTCATTGCGCGCGAGTCGTGGAAAAAATGCGTGCACAAAATTTGGTGACGCAGCATCTTTATGTATTTATTTATACCAATCGATTTCGAGAGGATTTGCCTCAACATATTCAATCGATGGAGTTTCGTCTAATCAATCCAAGTGATGATTTGCGCTTAATCACCACTATTGCCAAACGCTGTTTGCAGGGTATTTTTAAGGAAGGCTACTATTATAAAAAAGCAGGCGTTTGCCTTGGCGCGTTAATTCCTAAAGACTCACGTCAGCTGGATTTTTTTCATCAACCCACGGAAGAGCAGCTACATCATACAGAACAATTAATGCATGTGATGGACAAAGTAAATCAAAAATATGGACGAAGCGCTATTCGCTTGGCAGCTGAAGGGCATTCGAAACCCTGGGATGCGTACGCAGAGCTTAAATCACCAGCTTATACGACTCGTTGGAGCGAAGTACCTCGAGTGAGTTTTAATTAGACTTTTTCGGAAATTGTTAGTGGTGACCAATAGCAGTTTCTGAAGAAGTCTATTAAAGTGATAAGGCAGATAGAGATTGAATCAGCTAATTTTTAATCATGAGATTAAGATTTAATGCCTAAACGCGAATATTTATTCAAAGCGAGTGAAGTCTTTGCCTAATGCACTTATTTTGAAAATTAATTTTAGTAAAAGTGAAATTTTTCCTGTAAAAATTAAAAAGCTCTGCTATAATGGACGGGCAAATTTTACTATCTTTCAAGCCCCTCTTGTGGATAACTGATTTTCCTTCCCTCCAATAACACGTATAAAAAACTGATAAATTAGTGATTTACTCCTTTATTTATAAGGCTTATAACTGATTCTTGTTTAAGAAAGCAACTTTAATTTTATCCACAATTTCTGTGGATATCTCTGTGAATAGGCTATTGAATAGAAGTAAAATCAGCATGAAGAAACAATGATTAAATTTTAGCAGAAGTGTTTATCTCGACTTTGGCCATTTTTTATTTTTGATCAATTTAGAATCCACTTGCTCTTTTGTCATTCCCACGCAACAATGCCACGCGGGAATGACAAAATCAAAAATGGCCAAAGTCCAGTTTATGAGGCTTTTTTTTTAATATTTTATTTATGAGATAAGAAATATAGCATGGTTCACTAAGGTAAGGTCACTCTGCATTGAACCGACATTCTGCAGCACAGTATTTTTTAGATAAAAAGTGAGTAAATTTGAATTTTAAAGCGCAGTTTACATACAAGTAAATGAGCATTTAAAATTCAAATTTACTCACTTTTTAGCAAAAAAGACGAAGCTGCGGAATGTCGGATTGAACTTTCTCCAAAATTCTATATCCTACGTGACTTATTACCCACTAAGTTTTAGACGAGGTGCATTTGAATGAGGCGAAGGAGTGTATACTAGTACATGACTAGGTTCGGCTAGAGTGATCTAGCCGTTCTACTTATCCACGACTTCTTAATATAGTGTGAATGCTTGGCATATTCATTTTTTATTCTGTCTGCCCAAAATGCCAAATTAAGCCATAAGGTGAAGGCCCATTAGAGGTATAATATGGAAATGAATTATGATTCTCTGTACTGAATTGTATCTGTAAAGATCCACTATAGCCAACATAGGGAGTCATATAATTCCCATTCATTAACGTGCCATCATGAGGTTGATCGGCATAAACTTCTGCTCCAGCACTAAAATATTGAGGAAGATCACTATAAGAAGGATAGATACTGTCGGCATAGTAACCCAATAAAATACTAGAGCTATTATTTGCATTGGTGCTTGAAGAGTTATGCATCGTTAGAGTTAGATAATAAGCTGGGCTGTTTAAGTATTGATTTAATGTGGTGTGCGTCACTTGAAAAAGATAATCAATCTGAGTATTAGTAGGGGCTCCAAGAACTATAGTATTCGGAAACTGTACAAAGTTAGGGCATTCAACATTATAGCAAGAGTTATTGCCATAGTTATCAACACTTGCAAAAACAAAAATACTTGTAGAGGCTGGATTGGTGAAATAAGCGCTGGCAATAATGCCAAATTCTACTGAGTAGACGGGAATGGATTGCTGGTAGGTATCATTGGTAAACCAAAATTGATTAAGTGAATGATCAGAGAAATTATTACTTACCACTGATTGATTTTGCGGTGCTTTAAAATAAGCTTGGTTTGCTTCAGTTTGTATGCTTATCAAATTATTGGAACTATCAGCTCCAAGCTCATATGAATAACCACCATGAAAATTAAGGGATGAATAATAATCTGAAAAATGTTTTGTAGGAGCCTGTTTTTTATTAGCCCTTTTTGAAGTAAGAATAATTTGAGAGGGGCGCAAAATAGCAACAGCACCTAGAGGGCATTGACTTGCTGGATTTAAATCCAAAGTACTTTTCATCTTTTTTAAAGTCAAAATATTCTTTGCCGTAATTTCTCTTACAAAAGGGAGTATAGATTCAGCTAACCCAGGATTATTAATTAACGCTGGCTGCTCTGCAAAGGGAATGCAATCGATGATGTTATTGCCTTGAATAATTGTTTTTGTAATATGAATTTTTTTATAATAAAGGATCGTTTTTTGCAGACGTTTTTTTAAACCATTGCTTTCGGGCTGATAATCGCTAATCTTTTTTACATAGTTTTGTAGTGCTGCGGAATGGTAAAAAGTGGGTTTACTCTTGGGAGCAAAAAAATTATCGGCACAAGTAGCATTAAAACTAATAAAAAGTAGGATAAAAGCGAATAAAGAAGAGCAAAATGACATGGATCAATTCCTTTTTAATTATAATATGTAATCAGGCTGTCGCGGTTCGTACACAGCGAACACTGTTATAAAACGTTTTGAAAACACTAAGCTCATTGCCGTTATCAAAAAATTGAAATACGGCATTATTATCATCACTTTCGGTAGAACTCCAATAAATGCCATTCATGAACCCTGGTAACGCCGCTTGATTTTGATAAAGACAATTAAGCTGATCTTTCGCAGGTAAAAACCAATCATTATAACCATTTATAGTGCCTAAGCAGAGATTGGCGGCCGAATTGCTTACACCTGCTGCACTAATTTTTTGTGTATTTGCAGCACCATTGATGGCGCTTTGTGCTCCAGTTAGGACAGAAAATCCACCCCAAGGTATTCCGTTAATACTGTCACTTGATGCAGCGATAAGATTCATATAAGGGGCTCCCTGTATACAGGCTACGATACCTCCTTGATAGGCTGTCCCAATGCTTGGATAGAGAGACATTTTTTTTGAGGAACTATCGCTTACAGTAAATAAACAAAATCCATTTGCGACAGGAGTGCAATCAAGTCCTGAGCGTGTAATAATGCGGTTGGGCGTATTAATTCTAATGCCCGCAAATGGATAGACATGATTCGGTATGGTTGTTTTAATTTTCAAATCAAGTGCTCTAACATTAAAAGTCTGACAACTCACAGGACCTTTTCCATTAAGGCACAGTGTAATATTAATGTTATCGGGTACGCCAGTAGCACTCACGTTAAATAATGCAATACTAGCATAAGCAGCTTGGTTAACTGCCCATAAAAAAATGAATTGAATAAAGAATTGTTTTAGTGAACCAAATCTAACTCTATAAAATCCTTTCTCACAATATCCGTTCATAATAATTCGATCCAATGTTTAAGAAACGCGCTCAATATAATTATTAAGCGCTATTGGTTATTTTCCGTTCCCAGTATAATCCTTTGCAATTGGTTTCACAAATCTTGATACAATGAAGTAGATTTTAAATTATTTGATTTTTCTAAATTGAGCATTGATTTTTACATTAAATCAAGAGATGCATGTCCCGTCATTAAATCATAATTAAATCCTAGATTTTTTTGGCAAGCATTTTTATAAATAGTGCTTGCAATACTAATATCTTGAATGGCAAGACCTACCGATTTAAAGACAGTTCTTCCTTCACTTTTTAGAAGCATGCTATTTTTCAATGCATGACCTAATTCAATGAGTGCATTAGGATGAAGCTGGTTTTCTTCAATCGCTTTTATTATTTCGCCGGCCTCTGATAAAGCAGCTTCTTTTTGATCTACAATGAGTTGGGCATTTTTTATAACATCAATACTTAGTTCGTGCATCATTTTCGTATGTGAACCAATAGCATTGATATGTACTTCATTTTTAATATCAGCAGAATGAATAAATGCACTATTACTATTGGTTGCTGTACAAATAATATCAGCATCATTTAAAGCTTCTTTCAGGGTGTTGCTTGCTTCAATGGGATATTGATGTTGATAAGATTGAGCAAACGCAAACGCATTTTTAGGATTACGCGACCAAACAGTGATTTGTTTAATTGAACGTACAGTGGTAATGGCTTCTAATTGCGTGTGTGCTTGTAAACCTGTACCAATGATACATAGGGTGCTTGCTTCTTTTTTTGCTAATAAATCAGTAGCAAGTCCTGATATTGCGCCAGTTCGTAAAGCGGTTAAATAACTAGCATCCATTAATGCTAAAGGAATTCCAGTATGTGCATCAATTAGAGTAATTGTACCATGAATATTAGGTTGATTATTTAAGATATTATTTGGAAAAGAAGAAACGATTTTAACACCCAGTTGTTCTTCTTGCTGTAAGTAAGCGGGCATAGTGATGCATACCCCATTATTTTTAGTAATAAGCAAGCTTGTTCTTAGAGGCTGTATCACTTCATTTGAAGCCAGTTGTAAAAAAGCTTGCTTCATGACGGCAATAGCTTCTTTCATCGATATACATTGTTTAATGTCTGCGACAGAAATTAATTTAATTGGCATGATGACCTCGATAGTTTTGAATAAATAAATAAAATGTCAGCGATTACAAAGGCATCCACTTCATTCTTATTTAGTATGTTTAATTGAGAGTCTTGAAGTATGATTAAATTCTACTTAATTTATCAATAGATTGTTCTATATTTTGAATATGTTTTGCTGAGTCCGTACTTGTTAAAGCAAATAATAAACTTTTGTAGCCAGGTGACGAATAATAGGCATATCCTGTAGCAATAATATTTCCAACACCTGCTGTGGTGATCAGTAATCCTACATGCATCATAATATTTGCTAAAATATTTTTCCAGCCACGATGTTTTTCTAAAGTCTCTCGGACTTCAAATATTGCATTAGTGCAATTTGATTTAAATACATCAAAAGCCTGATTTTTATTAGAAGATAGTAAATATTCTAGATAATAAGCGGATAATTTTTGATGCAATTGAGTTGCTTTATTAAATGCTTCGATTTCATCTCTATTTTGAAATGATTGAGCCTTAATTCTGATAGCATGAATTAAACGAGCCAAGCCAAATTCGTTTTGATTAAGGTAGAAATTATTTTGTATGTCAGAGTATTTTCGAACTTCTTCCCCTGAAAAAGGATCAATAAAATTAATTTTTAGATTGCCTTCAAATACCATGTTTTGCAAATCGGGGCTCATTTGCACAATTCGTGCTGTTAATGGTGATAAATAAATTGCTGCTTTATTGTATGTTTTATCATCGCAAATTATTTTTCTGATAACTGGAATTAATAAAGCGTCAGTAGCGTGCTCTAAAAGAATAAAAATTAATTCTAAGTCGGCACCTTCTGGATCGGTTAGAGCATAACAGGCTAATTCAATCGCATGATTGTTTTTTTTATTTTGTGAGGAGGGGTAGGTTTTAAAATAAAAATGAAGATTATCTTTAGAGTTTGGGATCTCATCGCTGAAACCGAATGCTTTTATTCCTTCTTTAAATTTCTGCTTATCAAAACTAAGTAAAGACACCAATGCTCTCATTAAATAATCAAATAGGTTTTTATTTTATCAATAATTGCGAAATTTGTAAAATAAACAAACACATTCAATTATTCAAGCAATTGAAGAGTACATAGAACATCGTTGACAAATATAGCAACGTTGTTCTATACCCAAAATGTTTCAAGATCTTGTTCAATTATAGAAATAATTCCAAAATTCATTATTGCTCCTCAGATTTAATTATTTAGACGCTCGTTTTCTTCCTGATGTTAAATAATGAATCATACCTCCTGAAGCTCAGTATTTATTATTTTCAATGGTGGCTAAATAGTTTTGACCTCGTTTTTCTAATAAGTTCCAATAATAGACTTCTTTCGAAACTCTACTGCAGAGGCAAATTGCTTCGTCGATTCGGTGCTCGAATCCTCATGTGCTTGCGTGTACACACCGGTTCTCCGCTCCGAGTCTCCTCGCACTTTGCTCTCTCTAATTTAGAGCTTGAATTTCTACCATAGCAGTACTTGTGATTCCCAAACGACGTGCTGCTCCATAAGAAAGATCGATAATGCGTGAACTATGGAAGGGGCCACGATCATTAATACGAACCACCACTGTTCGTCCATTTTTTATATTTTTAACTCGTACTCGGGTATTGAAGGGAAGCGTAGGATGCGCAGCCGTCATAGAATGCATATTGTAGCGTTCTCCATTAGAGGTTTTGCGTTTATGAAAACGTTTGCCATAAAAAGAAGCTAGTCCTCGTGCTTTATATCCTTTTGCAGATTTAAGCGGCGTATATACTTTCCCCTTAACTTTATAAGAAGGCATATCAGGAGTTGTTTTTACACAAGCGCTTAAACTAAATATTAGAGCTGTAATAATAAAATAGTGTATGGTTTTAATAGTCAATCTCATGCTTATCCTTAAATACCAAATGAGCATGCACCATAACATATTGATTAAAATCTAGCGACACTACGTTCAATTAAATTTAGTTCTTTGTCAATTATGAGCGTCAGTTGGACTTAAAATATTAGGTGCAAAAGCTATTCTTATTCAAGGTTCATGAACCTAGCCTTCAGCATCTATAATGCGATAGATTGTTGACATTTATGCTATTTAGGCCAAGATAGTAGGCACATTAATATCCTTTGTGCCTTCGTTGATAATTTTTTGATAGAGATGAGCAAGAATTCTTCTAACCTAGTTAATAAGTTCACAGATTATTCTTGTGACCAAATCCTAACTCAATTGTTTGAAGCTCAAGCCTTAGGTGCACCAGATAATATAACGATGTAGAGAATATGAAAATGCTTATGAATAAACCATCTTGTGTGAGTTATTTTCTTAGAAATGAAGCAGCAACTGTTAGGTTGTTTTGTTTTCATTACGCGGGAGGTAACGCTAATGTATTCAATAAATGGCATGCCTTTTTGCCCAAAAATTTGGAAGTCGTTGCTATCCAGTTACCTGGTCGAATGAGTTTATCTACAATGAGGCCTTGTACAGATATAGGCACTGCTATAACTTATTTATCCAAGAATATATTGTCTTATTTAATAGAAAAGCCTTTTATATTCTTTGGACATAGTTTGGGCGGCCTTATCAGTTTTGAATTAGCCCGTTTTATGCAAACTTATCATGGAATAACACCAAGGAAATTAATTACTACTGCTTGTCGTCCTCCTAGAAAGCCCAGAGGGGAAAAAAAAATTTCCACCTTATCCGAACAAGGCATTATTGAAGAGTTAATTGCTTATAATCACACACCTCGTGAATTGCTTGAAAACTCAGAGCTAATGCAAATTGCTTTACCCATTATAAGAGCCGATTTTGCAATTAATGAATCGTACAGTTATCAACCAGGCCAATTACTGAATTGTCCAATCACTGTCTATGGTGGAATTGATGATTCAACTGTTAAACAAAGAGAACTAGATGATTGGTGCATAGAAACTAAGGATCAGTTTAAACTGCAAATGTTTTCTGGCGATCATTTTTTTGTCTTTAAACAGCAGCAAAGTTTTTTACATCAATTAAGGTTTGAGCTAGAAAATGATTGATAATCACTAATAGAAGAAAATAATATACCTTTCACGAATGAGTTTTAGGGTTTTAGGCGACTTGATTTTTTTGTTTAGGCTACGTTTAAAAGCGAGTAATAGTCTACTCTATTGCGAGTTTTTAAACGTAGCCTAAACGGAAAAAGCAATAGCATCAAATCCTAAAATTCGTTTGTGGAAGGTATATAATATCAACAGATTAAGTTCATTATAAAATGAATTTCTACTTTGTATATTTATTGTTAACCATTAAGCAGGCTCAAATCGTTCAAGTAATCTCATTTTTAGTCTTTCCACTAATGCTAAGTTAGCTTTTTTAGAACTACTTGAGCCAAAAGCTGGTGCAGGGTCATTATTTCTTTGCTAGAAATTCTTACCAAGCAGGTATAGCCGAATCACCAAATAATTCTTTAGCTTTTTTCTTAACTTCTTCGGAGTTAAGCGATTGCACGAATAAATCTAATTGAGGTCGTTTGTTGCTATCGCGTTTAATTACAATAATATTTGCATAAGGTGAATTTTTGTCTTCAGTAAATAAAGCATTTTTAGATGGACTTAAACCAGCAGGTAATGCAAAGGTGGTATTAATTATTGCGGCATCAACATCAGGTAATACACGCGGTAATTGTGCTGCATCCATTTCTTTAAATCGTAATTTTTTAGGATTATCATCCAATTCTGGAATTCCTTTATTGCTCGTGTTTTTTAAGGTAATTAATCCTGTTTTTTCTAATAGTAAAAAAGCACGCGTTTCATTACTTGGGTCATTAGGTACAGCAATAATACTGTTATCAGGTAGATCGTTTAAAGTTTTATATTTTTTCGAATAGATACCCATTGGATAAACAAAAGTCCGGCCAATAGATTGAAAATCATAACCATGAGTAAGCATTGAGGCTTTTAAATAAGGTAAATGTTGATATACATTGGCATCTAAACTGCCATCTTGTAGTGCTTCATTAGGTAAATTGTAGTCATTAAACTCTACAATTTTAATGGTTAAACCATGTTTTTTTTCCGCCACTTGTTTTGCTGTTTCAATAATCTCTGTTTCTGGTCCTGCAATAGTTCCAATAACTAAAGTATTAGGAGAGGGTTTATTACAAGCCACTAAGCTTAAGACTAAAATAAGACAACTTAAAATACGCATATTTTGATACTCCTTGAGGGCTAGTGTTTTGTAAAACGTGCAGCTAAATAATCACCTAACATTTGTAGAAGTTGCACCATAATGATTAACACCACTACGGTAGAAATCATTATTCCTGCGTCAAAACGTTGATAACCATGATTAATAGCTAAGGTCCCTAATCCACCAGCGCCCACTGTTCCTGCCATAGCAGAATAGTTAATTAAGGTAATTGCTGTTACAGTAATCGCATGAATAATACCCGCTTTTGCTTCGGGCAGTAAAATATGTATAATAATTTGCTGGGCGCTAGCCCCCATCGAATAACCAGTTTCTATAAGACCCTTAGGTAAGGCCTGATATACATTATCAATAAGGCGAGCAAAAAAAGGAGTTGCTCCTAAGGTTAGAGGAACAATAGCTGCATTCATTCCAATTGAAGTTCCTACTATAAGGCGTGTAAAAGGTATAATAGCGACTAATAAAATAATAAAGGGAATGGAGCGAGTGGTATTAATCAATGCAGAAAGAAATTGATGGAGCTTGGGATTTGGTTTTATTGCTTTAGTTGAATAAAGAAGCGTTCCTAGAGGAAGTCCTAAGATAATAGCGAAGAGGGTACTTAGAGTAACCATGTATAAGGTTTCGCCAGTAGCTGTTAATAAATCATATACCATCGGATAGGACATAACCTAAAATCTCCACTGTTAATCCAGACTGCTCACAACGTGTTATAAAATCTTCAAGTAGCAACTGGTGAGCGATTAGTTCAACGACAAGCACTCCACAAATGGTCGTGTCAAAACTATCAATGTTAGCTAACAAAATATTAATATCGATTTTTAATTCTCTGCTGGTTTGACTTATGAACGGTATAGTTGCTTCCATTCCTTTAAAAAATAAGCGTACTAAGGGTTTATCCGTGACATAAGAAGCAAGCTTATCTTTTAACCAAGAAGGAAGTGCAGGACTAAGTTGTTTATAAAATAGTGCACGAGCAATACCATCTTCTTTGTTAAACATCTCAGCTAAAGAGGTCGTTTCTACAATTCTACTATTTTCTATTACAGCAACACGTTTACAAATTCGTTTAACCACTTCCATTTCATGGGTAATTAAAACAATCGTTATCCCATATAAGCCATTAATTTTTTGTAAGAGATTTAATATTGCTTCAGTCGTTTCTGGATCAAGCGCAGAAGTCGCCTCATCGCAAAGGAGTATCTTAGGTGAACAGCTTAAAGCGCGTGCAATAGCAACTCGTTGTTTTTGCCCTCCACTAAGTTGTGAAGGATAAGCTTGAGCTTTATCTGTTAACTCTACAATAGGAAGTAATTCTTCAATTTTTAGTTTAATGGATTCTTCATCTAATCCTTGAATACGCATAGGAAGTGCAATATTTTCATAAACGGTCTTTGAGCTTAATAAATTAAATTGTTGAAAAATCATTCCTATTTTATGACGAGCATCGGCTAATTTCTTTCTGGATAATGATAATAAATCTTGCCCATCAATAATTACTTTGCCTTGATCTGGACGCTCTAATAAATTGAGGCATCGTAATAATGTGGATTTTCCAGCGCCACTTTTACCAATAATTCCAAAAATTTCCCCTTCTTGAATAAACAAGTTAATATCTTGTATGGCTGCTTTGCCTGAAAAAGATTTAGTGACATCACTTAATTCAATCATTAGTAAAACCTAAGAGTACAGTTACGATGTGGCTGAAAGAGGGGATATAAAAGAATGCCGCTTTAGCCGTATTTACAAAAGAGATAAGTCTTTTGAGCGTCCGCAAGCTGATTAATTTCAAATCGACGCTGGTTATCAGTATATATGAATTAGTCAAATAAGCAACGGGATAGTTTCAATTTTGCGCCAGATCTGTAATTTAACCCAAAATTCCTGCACTTTGTGTCCTTAATAATTTTTGCGACAAAGTCCTTATGTTGATTTGTGCTAGCTGTTTACTGAGGTCTGCTTAGTTGAAATTAAAGTAATAACTCGCATCAATGGGCTCAAATTCTACTTCTTCCCGACTTTTCAACATGTCTTTTAGCTCACATATAGGTAAACAGAAACGCTCTAAGTAAGGTTCAGTTTGGTGAAGGTCAATGAGTAGTGCGGCTGACTCATCATCATTTTCGATTAAAATACGCTCTGCTAAAGTATAAATATCTTTTTTTGAATGCTTAAAAACATCTATTTGATATTTTAAAAATAAATCAAACATGGGTTTGCATGGTAAAAGCCTTGAATGAATAGGCTCGGCCCAATGAGATAGGCTGACTAAAGATAATTGTGTATCTGTAATTTCTTTTTTAAAATCTTCATAAGAAATATCGGCATTGCAGAGTCGATCTTTCCAAATAGTATATTGCGTGGTATCTCCGTCAAAAAAGTAAAATAGATAACGTGCTTTTTTAAAAAATAAAGCAATCTCTATACGAAGTGCTTCATTCACTCCGAATTCGGAAATTTTATTATTCGTATAAGGATTGATTTTTTCTCCTTTTTTAGCTTCGAAATACTTCATGAGGGCTTCTTGCTCACAAGGGCCTTGTCCATCAACAAAATAAGGAATATCAATTTCGGAATCTGTTAAAAAGCATTTATATTTTTGGGGAATAAGTTCTTTGAGTAAATTAATTTCTTTGGCAATATATTCGTGGTTTGAATGCAGCGTATATTCTACTTTCACTTTCTGCATACCAGGAATTTTAAAAAGCTTGATTAATTTTAATAAATCAATTAAGTCCGATTCAGTAGGCTCTTTTTTTCCTAACTTTTCAATCAATTCAATGATTAATTTATTATCTTCTAACACTGATGCATTCAGATTTTTGCGTAGAGAAACAATAAAAGCTTGTATAAGCACATTAGCACTCAAACCTTGTTGCAATGTAGTTTCGTTCAAATCTTTTTCTAAAAACCTCACGGATTTAGCAAACTTAGAGAGCTGGTTAAGTGGATCGTAATATTGATAAGCTCCATTTGAATTACGCTGTAGCTGATATTCTACTCGGAAAAGAGTTATTCCACTTGCAGCATTATGAAAAACTGCGGGGTAATATAAAGTGCCATCTTTATTGACCATGTGAATTTTAATTTGCATAATTATATATTAATTAATCATTAAGTTTTTTATTTTTTCATAAATAACGGAAAATTACAATCCTTTATTGTTCAGGCAGTTTCAATTTTTACTTCAGGTTGAACTCTTCTTATGCTCGATTTTATGTACAATAAAATCTATAAATTTTCTAATTTTAGGTTGTAGGTATTTGCCTTTTTTATAAAACAAATAAAGTGGTTGAGCTGATTCTTCATGCTGTGTCAACACTTTTACTAAAGCACCTTGCATTATATGCTCTTCTACCATTTCCTTAAAAACTCGAATTATACCAATCCCTTGTATACCCGCGTTTATGATAGCTTGAGTATTGTTTAATAAAAGCTTTGGTGTGAAGTTAACTTTTACACCAAAGCCCAAAGGATCATTAGAGTGAATAATGACATGATGCTCATCTAATTGATCAAAAGTTGAAGGTATGCCATAGTGGCGAAGATATTCAGGAGAAGCACAATATATATACTGTGATGATATAATTTTACGGGCACTATATTGATCAATCGACCATTCTCGGATGCCAACTATCAAATCTCTATTTTCCACTAATAAGTCAGGAAGTCTATCCATTAGATCTATATCAATAGTTAAATCTGGATATAAAGACATGAACTCGGAGAGATGAGGAATAATGTATGTTTCACCTATATAAACAGGAGAGCAAATGCTTAGCTTGCCTCTAACTACTCCATTATATGCCGCAATTTGCTCTTCAATATGTCTATGCATCGCTATAAAGGATTTATATTCTTGATAAAGAATGCTACCTAATTCCGATAAAGTTACAATGCGCGTTGTGCGATAAAACAAGCAGCCATTAACTTCAGCTTCTAATAATTTAATTTGTTTGCCAATAGCTGCTGCACTAAGACCAAGCTTATCGGCGGCTTTAACAAAACTACCTAATTCAGAAACCAATAAAAAAGTTTGTATTTGTTCTAATGTTTTCATAAATCATTATAAACTTTAAGTTTATATAGTAACAATTTTTTTGTTAATTATATATGCCATGAAATTTATTATAATACATTATGAATATAAAATAATCATGGTATTTATTTTATGAAAGAAAATATTTCGTTGATGTTTGATACTTGTCTTTTAAATTTAGCGGTTAGTGATTCTACCCAAGGTTCAATAGAATCCCTCGCCATGAAAACACTAATTGAACAAATTATGAATAGCTCTCTATTCAAAATAGACATACCTGCTATTACTTTATCTGAAGTAGTCGGTCGTTCCACGAAAATTAAAAAGATTATTGATTCTCGTGCTTCTGGTTGGGCATTAAATATTTGGAATGAAGATAAAAAACCAACTATTTCAATAAATATGCTCAAACTTATAATACAGAATAATAAATTTAAAATTTTACCATCTGCAATAGATAGTAGTGATATTGAACCACAATGGTTAGAAATAAAAACATTGCTTCAAAAGAATAAAGAGTCCATGAAAATAAACAGCACGAATACTGATAAAATTAGTATAAAGCAAAAGATTTTTAATATTTTCGAAAAACGATTCCCTGAAATTCAAAATATGTTCAAACTTAATCCGTTAGATATCACAGAATGGATGGAGCATAATTTAGAAGAAAAACACGTATTAAGAAAGCCTGATAGTCAAATCAAAATTTTACAGGCCTTAAAAACAACACCATCTCATATAGCCTCAAAAAGAGATAAGACTATTATCACTAAAATTGAAAGAAGTGCGCGTACTCATGGATTTATGCAAGAACCTTCTTTAAAAAATTTCTTTTTTTCAGGCAAAGAGCGTTTTGACTTGGGAGATTACCTTATGGTAAGAGAGGCTCAACGACAAAAGTCTATTCTGATTACAACTAATTCAGCATTGAAAAAACAGCTTAAAAACCCTTATTTATATAAGCAGTTTAAGGACGTTTTAGTATTAGTAATTGGTAAAGATTTTAAAAATATAGATGAGCTAAAAGCGCATTTTGATAAACATAGGGCAGTGGGAGTTGCCGAGGACAACTTAATGGCAGCGCGTCCGACCGAAGAAAGAGGGCGACGAGAACCTGGATTTTCCTTAATCTAAAGTTAGATTGCTTTAAGATTGATCTGGTTGAATTATCCTTCAGATGAAATAAAGTTATATTTTTGCAAAGCCAATAATAAAATACTTCCATCAAATAAGGTAAAATAAATAGGAAGAATAATAGTTTCGATAGAGGAGGCTGCGCTTACAGCAATACTTAATATACTGGCTAAGAAAAATAATAACCAAAAGGTGATATCTTCACTTTCAGGATGATTCCATACTTTTTTATAAGTTGGGACAGCTCCAATAAAATGAGCAAGAAGACTAATAACCAAGTTAACTAAAGGAAGATCTGAAATAACCCACACGAGGCCACTTATACACAGCAAAATAAGACAAATATATTCTAATTGACCGACTGCTCTTGTTCCTTTAAAAATACTAATCAGACACATTCCCATGTTGCCGAATAATAAAATTCCTCCGAGTAAGATAGATGAGGTACTACTATGGCTTAATAATACGCCAGCAAAACTATTGATCGATAATAAAACCCAAATAACTCGACTAAATAGACTGGGTTTATATTTATTTTGTAACATTTTTAATATGCCTAGGGCATAAGAGGATATCCCCAAGAGGGTAATGAGAGAATATAAGAATAAAGTCATGATTGTTTTCTTAGTTTAAGGCCATTATGCTCTTTCTATTATTTGTTTAAATTGTACAAAATGCTAAAAATAAATCAATATTGAGTGCAATTTTAAGTGCGGTTTTTCTATAGACACGTCATCCAGAGCGTAGCGAAAGATCTCCATCAAGTAGTATTAAGCAGCAATCAGGAGATCCTTCGCTACGCTCTGGATGACGAAAAGCGAAGAAAAACCGCACTTAAAATCGCACTTCGTTTGGTATTTATGTTTGACAAATTATCTTAAACCCGATATTGACATTGACAAATCTTACCGCTAGTATTTTGCCATTGCTTTCTACTAAGTGATTTTTAAATGACCTCTAAATTACGGCATTTCGCTCAATCCACAATCAATTTTTTTACTTCACCTGCTACCAAAGCAGTAGCATCTGCTGTTGCAACTAAAGCAATAGAGACTACAAAAAACCATCCTTTTTTGGTGGGATCTTTAACTGCCTATGCAGGATATTTCTTTATGCATGAGTCACCTAATGCTCGTCTTTTGCGTGAGATGAGTGAATTAAGAAAAGAAATAGGCGAATTAAAAGAAGAAGTAAGATCAAACAATAAGGCTTTATAAAGAAGAAAAGAGAGCTTACGACGTTATAGCGATTTCTCCCTCCGCAAAGCGGAGGGCTCTTGAATCTATGTCAGAGTGTGAATCTAGAATTAGATTAACATCCAGTCCCTGACATCAAAACAGCAGAAGAAAGTAGATCAGAAGTTAGTGGATAAGTTTTACCAGCTACCACATCAACCCAATTAGTCAATAACTTAGGTTTATTATCAGCATTCCATACAATGATGCGAAAATATTTAGCATCCTGTGGTAGGTTTAATTGGTTTTCTCCTTTTTTAGAAAGCATTATAAAAGTATTTGAATCAATACTTGTGTTTTTAAAAGTACTTTTATTGGCTTTTTGAACGGCCTCAGCTGAATCTACCCATTGTACAGTAATTGAGCCTGGTTGTTTTTTCTCGGGATAGTTTGTCTGGTTGTTAATAGTAATTTGATCAGCCAAAGCTGTAGAACTAATAAACCATAAACTTAAATAAATGATGATATTTTTCATAGTTCACCTGTAGTTATTGAATAATTTTGCCTTCTTGAGGAACACAAGGAGCATTTTCATCTATTTTTGGTGTCATTAAAGGAAATTTGCCATCAGCACTTAATGTAGTCATTTTGCCTAAATTTTTGAAACTTGCTTTAGGAATATGAACAGCAACGTTTTTAATTACATTGACTGCTTCTGGAATTTCAAAATTACCTACCATACTTAAAAATTGATAGCTTTCTTGAGGGGTAAAGCCTTGTGTACGCACTAAAAAATCAATTGCATTTTTTGAAGCAAGTTGCATGGCTTCAAAAAGATTTTCGTGCAGACCAATTATTATCCATTCATCAGAATTTTCTACAATAGGCCAAGTAAATAAGTTAGAGCCATTACGTTTTGTTTTATCAAAAACGCCTTCGGCTTTTAAGTCTTTTCTAACTATAAATTGCAGAGTAATTCCTTCATAAGAAGTTTCTAATGCTGTAACATCAATTTCTCCATTGCTTTGCATGGCATGAGAGTCACCCGTCCAAACTAAGGCACCTTTTTGGAAAACAGGTAGATAAAGAATCGAACCTACTTGCAATTCCGGTTGATCTAAATTACCTCCAAAAGGCCCAGGAGGAACTGAATTAAATTGTCCTGAAGCGGGTTGACCCATATGTTTTTCTAAATTGACAGGCCAACCTTCCGGCCAATCATTTGGTGGTGCTACAGCAATAATTCCTGGGAAAGGTTTTAAATGCAGACATAATCCTTTCGTAAACTCTGTAGTATTATGTTCTTTATCATATTTAAAATACATTATTTGTGGTTTTGTGAACTCAGATAAAATTCCTTGTGTAGGGCTCAGAAAGTTGTAACCAAAATCTTTTAATTTGATATCTAAAATTCTTATTTCAAGCACATCGCCAGGTTCAGCTCCTTCAACATAAACTGGGCCAGTTAAACTGTGCATTCCTCGACTATTTTGGATATCGTATTTTGTATAAAATTGAGCAAGTTCGGCTGGAGTAGTTTTATTAAATACCATTTCTTTTAAACAACTATTCCATGTTTCTAAAGAAACTGAATCTCCAGAATGAACTTTTACCGCAGGTTTTTTGTCTAAACTAAAAAGACCTAGTGTTACTGTATCGTCTGTTGCAGGAACTTTAAAAGTCTCTGCTGATGCAGTGGTGCTCGCTAATAAAGACATTAATAGAAAATTTTGAATTTTATTTTTCAGCATTTTGCGTCCTTGAAAATGGCTAATAAATAGGAAGTCCCTTAATAGGTTTAATCCAATTTGGATTTAAATTCAAGTTGTTATCTATTAATATACCCATTCTACCTGAAGATCTTGGTTTTTCGCTATCGCTTTTTGCGCCTGCGGAATTTAAAAAAGCTCGCAATAGGGCAGGCTATTACTCGCTTTTTTAAATTCCGCAGGTGCAAAAATCAAGTCGCGAAAAAACCAAGATCTTCAGGTAGAATGGGTATAAACCTAGAAAAAGCAGATATTTATTTCGATTAGCTTATGCTAGAGTAAATGATGCTTCTATTTATAGAATTATCATGCATCTTTTTATTATTACCATCATTTCTTATTTCTTCTCTTTATTTTATACGAGCAATTTATTTGCTGAAACCACAGAAACGAAGCAAGAAATGAATGAGCGCTCAAGTATTAGTTCCAATCCAGGTGCAGTGAATGTAGGGACGGGTTCTGGAATATTACAAAAATACATAGAAAAAAAATTAGGAATTCAAGATGATCATGGTGTTTCTCTTCAAGGAGCATGGATTGGTGATCTTAATACTTTATTTGGCGGTGGAATTCCTTATTCTCAAGATTTTACTAAAAATAGTGTTGGCTTAGTTGATTTAACTATTGAAATGGAGCGTTTCAATGGTTGGAAGGGCGGATTATTTAATGCTCAGTTTTTACAAGAAAATGCTCAAAATACCAATGGTCCGGCAGGAGTAATACAAGGGTTTAACTCTTTGCCTGATGTTCCACCTTATAATCGTTCAGAGCTTTATACTCTTTGGTATCGCCAATCTTTATTTGATGATACTTTTTTTATTCGTCTTGGTAAAACTATTACAACATTAGATTTTAATAATGTGGTGAAGCCAGTACCACTAAGTAAAGATAATCCGAATATTCCTGCAGTAACAGGATTAATTTACACTCCGATATTTATTAATCCCGCTGTAGATGGATTAATGCCTGGATATACCAATACAGCTTATGGTTTAACTGCAAGCTACACACCGAATAAATCCTGGTATCTTTCTTATGGTGTTTATGATGGAAATTTAGCCAGCGGTAAACAAACGGGTTTAACAGGCCCTACTTTTAATGGAAATTACTTTCAAGTAGCAGAAATAGGTAGTGCCTGGTTGTTAGGTAAAGAGCAGAAGCCAGGAACAGTAGGGGTTGGTTTATGGCATCAAACAGGTTTGATACAACAACAATCTTTAAGTGAACGAGGAGCTACAGGTACTTATTTGTTTGGTTCTCAACGCTTATGGTATAAACATCCTGGATTTGATGTAAGCGGAGTCTCTGGATTTTATCAATATGGGATTTCTAATTCAGATGTACTGCCTATGACTAAATCAGTAGGTGGTGGCTTAACCGCTTTTGGTTTGGTACCTCATCGTTTAGAAGATTCTTTGGGTGCTGGCGTGTCTTTAGCATGGTTAAACCAGCGCATTACCTCTCGCAAAACAGAGTTAATGTACCAAGTATATTACCAGGCTCAAGTATTTAAATTTCTTTATCTTGAACCCGTCTTGTCTTATATTCCAACACCTGGTCAAAGTGAACAATTGCGACCTACTACAGCAGGTACTTTAAGAGCGATTATTTTGGTGTAAATTATGCAAGGCTAATTGCTAATAAGTATACTTGATCATTATTAGGTAAAATAATATTTTTGACCGTTTTTGTAGGATCTAGGGCTATAGTATATCCATAAAGTTTATAAGAACCAGCCTCTGCACTACCACTTGGACAGTCATTACGATAAGCCATATTTTTTACTATTGAATTTGAAGGCGTAGAACTAGCCCAGTCATCTAAACTAATGGTGCTAACAGTTGTAGAATTATCTGTATAAGTAACAGTAAATGATTGATTGGGTTGATCACCATTTACTCCAGTACCAACAAAATTCAATTTAGAAAAATATCCATGAGGCAAAGAAATCGCTGTAGATGAGATGCTATGACCACTGGCTTGTATAGCATTAAACTGTGTATTGTTATTACTTGATTGGAGTGCCATGAGCGTTCCATTATATATTATAGGCGTGCTAGATAGCAGATTTTGCGAATAGGAGGCTCCACCATCCAGACTATAAGTGCAGCTAAAAGATTCATTATCTACTGTTTGTCCAAAATTGCTAAAATAAGCTTGCAGATTAACTGCTACTTGAGTGCTGGTAGGGGATACAGTAAAAACGAAGGGGCTAGTATTACTTACTGGAAATAGACAATATCCATTACTATAAGGAGTGCATGTAGGTTGGGGTTTAAAAATTGGCCCAGGAGAGGACAATACATAGCCAGGAGTTAGTATTTTAATACCTGCATTGGGGTAATTATGATTTGCTATTAAAGTCCGTACTATAAAACTTAAACTCTTAGCGTTATAGTCTTGACAGGATACTGGGCCTATGCCATTAAGACATAAGCGTATTGCAATATTAGCACTAGTTCTGCTAGCTCCATTAGTTGATGTAACAGAAAACATAGGAGCACTGTTTGCTATAAGAGTTTGACTAAAAAAAAGGTAAAAAGCAAAACTTAGCCATTTGATGAAATTGAGCATAGAATGTCCCTGATTTTAAACAGTTATAGAGCACATAAGCGCATTGGCAAAATCACTTCCCGTGTTAAGCGTATTAATTACTTGACTATTGACTGTATTAAAGTTGCCTTGTCCAAGATAAAAGAACTTATAACCACATTCTAAGGGCGCTTGACCAAAGAAATTTTTGTATTTGACGCCTATTCCTGCCATAGCACTAAATGTTGTTGTGGTGTGGCTTGAAAAAATATAATCTGGAACGGTTATTCCATCTAAAGAATATTCTTGAAAGTCATTAGCAAACATAAAGTTGGGGCCAATTCCTACATCGATAGTTACTGCATACTGTGGTGATTTTAAATCTAAAGAAGATTTTACTACAGCCAGTACAGGAACGTGACTTAGATGATAACCATAGGCTAAGTTAGTGAATAAATCTTCTTGAGTTACAGTGCCATTTACGGCAGTTTTTCCCAAATAAAATGCATTAATTCCATAATTAAAATTAAATTTTTCTTTTTGGAAGCCATCAACAAAATAGCTTACTCCAACTAAACCATTACTATCTTGGCGCTTAGTTACGCTAAAATTATCTCCAATTAAATCTTGAATATTAATATGTTGTGCTTGTCCTTGACTGCTCCAATAACCACCAAGTTGTAGACTAGTCTTCCCTCCAGTAAGGTTATAAGAAAAAACAGGGTTAATAGCAAGTAATAAAGTAGTAACAGTCATTGTTTTTATATATTTATCCATAAATAAAAGTTCTCTTTTTTAGAAAATACATGGTGTAATTTTCAACTCTATCTGGACATCAGAATAAAGTCAAATCAGTTATTGAGTAGTTTTAATCTCACTTATTGAGCATAAAGATTATTTAAAATCTTTTAATCGCAATGATTGTTTAATAGTCCAAAAATTTTCCCAAGGATCTTTTTTTAAATTGCTAAGACGCTTAGGTAAGGTTTTAATGGTATAGGTGTTATCCTTAATATTAGGACTTAATTCATTCCAATCTAATGGGACTGAAATTGGCGCATGAGGTCGCGCCCGAGTTGAATAAGCGCTGATTGCAGTTGCAGCACGTTGATTTCGTAAATAATCAATAAATATTTTGCCCTTACGCTTAGCTTTGCTCATAGTCCCGATGTATTCATCTGGTTTGAATTGCTCTAAAAACTGAACGAAGATATGGGTGAACTCTTTTACCTCTTCCCAACCATATTCAGGTACAATGGGAATGACTACATGTAGTCCTTTACCTCCCGTGGTTTTTACAAAGGAAGTTAGATGATATTGAGAAAGATGGTTCTTTATCTCTTGAGCGGCTTTTACTAGCTTTGACCAAGAAACATCCGGTGCGGGATCTAAATCAATAGTAAGCATATCGGGTTGTTCAAGATGCTTTATTGTGCTTCCCCAGGGATGAATTTCTAGCACGTTCATTTGCACCAAGCTTAATAAACCTTGTTTATCATTTAAATAAATGTAGTGCTCTTTATTTTGAGAATCTTCAATAGCATGAAGAGCTTTTGCTGTCGTTTTATTATAGTGGCGCTGATAAAAACATTGATTATAATTAGTAGGACAGCGTACTAAAGTTAAAGGTCTTAATGCTAAATAGGGAAGAATATATTCACTAATCTGTTCATAGTAATATAATATCTCTTGTTTACTAATATTATCTTCTGGATAAAGAATTTTATCAGGATGAGTAATAATAAAAGTAGATCTTGTTTGAGTTTTAGAAAGTTCTTCTTTTTTTATTTCTTTTAATGGAGTTTCAAATTCACACACTAGCTCATTGGTTGTAACTTCTTTTGCGTTGGAATTGTGCCCGATATGAGTATAATAATCTGCTAATTCTTCTATAGTGTAGTTGGTTTTGATGCTTTTTGTTAATGCATTAGTGATGTCATACTCTGCTTGTTTTTTTGCATATTTATCTTGATGTTTAATTAAAAACCAATGGTTTTCATCTTTAAAGCGAATCAAATCCCAGCGACCATTTAATTTTTCTGCATGAAGATTAAAACGTAAATGACCTTTTTTATACGCATTGTAAGGATCTTCATCCAATGATTCCCAGGTACCTTTATCCCATAACATGACCGTGCCACTACCATATTGTCCTTTAGGAATAATTCCTTCAAAAAAACCATATTCGATGGGATGATCTTCAACCTGTATTGCTAGACGTTTAATTTGCGGATCAAGACTTGGTCCTTTCGGAACAGCCCAGCTTTTTAATATCCCTCTCAATTCAAGACGAAAATCATAATGTAAATGACTTGCGGCATGTTTTTGAATAACAAATAAGCGAGCGCATTGGATACCAGTATCACCTTTAGGTTCAGGTGTTTTGGAACAATTTCTTTTTTTATAATATTGATTTAGATCCATAGTATTTTGAATAATCTATTTCTAGTATTATTGCTCTAAAAATTGCTTAATATAAAGTTTAGCTTGAGTATTATTCATAATAAAAGTATGAGTACTATTCACGACGTAAGGCTCTGCTGCTCCTTCTAATCGTGCAGAGGCTGGAGGGACTTTAGCATCATAGCGACCCGCAATAATTGCAATTTTAATTTTGGGTATAGGCACTTTATGAACATAAGAATTTTGATCGGAACTAAGCTCTGTTAAGGGTTTAACGAAATAAGAAATCATAGGAAAAAATTGAGTAGAAAATTTGGCTAATGCTGAGCCTTGGTTAGGAGGAGCTAGCATGATGAGCCCCGCAATCTTTTTTAAGTCCTCTGGAGGTAGCTGAGCTAAAGCATCGCGAGCAATAATACCTCCTAGACTGTGAGTAATAAGATAGGTTTTGGTATTGGAATGAGTCTTTAGAAATTGTTTTAAGTATTGGTTTAATAAAATCCCATGTTCATGAATAGATCCTCTGGCAGAAGGATAATCATAGGAATACACTGAGTAACCTTGTTTTTTTAAATAAGAGCTTAAGAAAAACATACTAGCAGGAGTTCGCATTAGCCCATGAACTAATATAATCACTTTTTGTTCTTTCATATCTTGGAGGTGATTAATAGAATTTGCTCTACCACTATTAAATAAACTAGCGATCAAAAAAAAGACTAGAAAAACACTGCTAATAATTTGTTTTTTATAGAAATAAACGGTGTTCATCTTCTTTTCCTGCTTAAGGTATATTTTATATATAGAATTCGTTATGATTACAACAACCAAACTTATCTAAAATAAAAAGAGTTTATTATGAAAAAACTAATTCTAATAATAGTACTACTTCCTTTACAAGTGTTTGCTGAAGATGTGACCAATCCTAATGTACTTGCGAGCAATAATAGTAATTGTTCAAGCCTACTTAATCCTGGAGAAAGAAAAGATTGTCTTAATACGGAAAAGAAAAGAGAAGCAAAACAAAATTTCAAAAATTTCCAAGAGAATATGCAATCTGCTTATAAAGAAGATTTTTAATTCAATAAATCGCTCTAATAAATTAATAATTCATACAAAATGATCTCTTTATGGTCTATAAATAAATTGAATAGCTGCATTTAATTTGATTCAAGGAGAGATATAATGAACAAGTTGCTAATTACATCTTCAGCAGCCGTGATCATCTCGTTAAGTTTAGCTGGTTGTAATACCATGAATAGTATGAATAATGGTTTGAACGATGTTGGTCGCTTTGGAAGTGCAACGGTTGGTACGGGTATGAAGTATACTGCTCAAACTGTTGGGGCGGGTGCTCATGTAGTTGCGAGTACTGGTGCTGCTGTAGGTCACGGTATTGGTTCTGTTACTACTATGGGAGTCAATACTGTTTCAAGCCCATTTGGAATGAAATCTACCCATCATAAAATAGTATATCATAATGGTCATCGATATATGTGGAAAAATGGTTCTTATGTGCTTGTACATTAATTTATCATCAGATCATTTGCTGGGCTTTCAGCCCAGCTTTTTCTAGCCCTCTTAGCTACTTTTTTGACGTTTTTATTGCAAGTTCTTTATGGTTTTTCATATCTTAGCGGCTATGGTTTCTTCCTGATTTTTTTGCATTTCTTCATTTCTATCCCAATGCATCTTAGGTTGTGTAAATAAAGATATAGAAGGCGAAGAATCTGGAGAAACGGATAAATCTGCTTGAACTTGAGGTTGTGGTGATAACCCTAGATAACGTAACAGTCGAGTTGTAGTATCAACAGGTTTTGCTTTCAATTCATTATGATTGCTAGTAAGAAGTTTTTGTTGTTTTAAACGATGTAAATTAGCTAAAACAATACTAGATTCGACAATCATTAAGAATACACCAATGGCAGGATTTAAAGTAAAACCAACGGCGACAAGCAAGCCTGCCGCAAGTAAAGTGACACCTAAATTCATTGTAAAGCTAACTGATAAATTTTGGAAAATATTATGTTTGGTTTTTTTGCTGGCATCAAACCCAGTGACTAGTGGGAATAAATAGCCTTTTTGCAAGACCATACCTGCATGTTGTTCTGTTATAACATCGCCGATACTTGATTTTACTGCAATCCCTAAATCAGAATCTGCAATGGCAGCAAGATCGTTAGCTGCATCACCAACCATGGCTACTTTATGACCTTTATTGCGTAATTTTTGTATATAACTTGTTTTGGAGATTTCACCTTCGTGACTAATAACGCCCACTGTGTTGGCACAGATATTTTCTTTTGCAATCCCCAGCGTTTTCGCATAGCTTTCTGCAGTTATTTTATCTGCACCAGTACATAAATGAACGGTTTTACCCATTTTCTTTAATTGTTTAATCGTGGCAACAGCATCAGGGCGTAAAGGATCAATTAAATTAATTTGTCCTATAATTCTTTTTCCACGAACTATATAGGTAGAACCATTTTCTGGGTTATCATAGGGTTCATTAAGAGTAAATATTCCATTGGCTATTAACATTTCTCTATTGCCAATCATAAAATCAACACCATTAATCACTGCTTTAATACCGGCATGATGGCTTTGATCAACATAGCTAATATTTAAATCATCAGATAAAAATACAATACTTTGATTTTGTATGTATTCGAGAATAGTTTTTCCTACTGGATGCTTTGATTTGCTTTCTAAAAGCGCGATATGTTTTAAATATTTTGGATCAGCGGTAAATAAGCTTTTTACAGCTATTTTCCCAGTAGTTAAAGTACCATTTAAATCAAAAACAATGGTATCTATATCTGCTGCTGCTTGTAATGCTTTTCCGTTATTAAAATGTACTCCTTCTTCAGCAGCTTTTTTCATTCCAATTTTAACTGCCATTGGTGTAATTACGCTGAGAGCACAAGGGCAAGCGCTTACTAATACTGCAATGACACATTGAAGCGCAAGGGCGGGACCAAAAAAACTTCCAATAAGAATAGCGGATAAACTAGCGAGCACCAGCAAGCCAGGAATAAAGTATTTAAGTATTTTATTAGCGAGAATTTCGATAGGGGCCTTTTCATTATTTGCTTTACTAATATGCTGTGCAATTAAGGAAAGATAAGAATTTTGATAAGTGGTGGTAGCGCGTAATTGTAAACTACTTAGATGATCCGCTACACGCATTCCTGCCTTGATCTTATCTCCAGGGTAGAATTCTTTAAGATAGGGCGAGCCATCAATGGCTGTTGTATAGAGTAAAGTATTTTCTAGTACTATCCCATCTACTGGTACAATCTCCCCTGAATTAATTTCAATTATATCATTAGGTATTAATTCTTTAACTGAAATTTCTCTATCAGGCTTGCCTTTTAATAAAACCAGAGGAGTTAAGCCATCTCGCACATCTAATTTTTGGTTTAATTTATCTATTAGTGTATGTTCGATGGCTTCTCCTAAATGCCAAAAACCTAAAACAAAGGGTGCAGCCTCTAACATCATGGGAAGACTCGGGACAAAAATACTGGCAATGGATACAGCAACAATCGTTAACGTGCTAAGGGTATATAACGTGCTCATGTCCCATCTTTTTTCCCATAGAGCATGCCAGGCTTCTTTATATACTGTGCGCCCTAAGTAAAGAGTTGTTAAAGAAGAGAGACCAGTGATAATAGAATAAGCGAGTAAAGATAGGTTAAGACCAGAAAGCGAAAGTGCAAGTAATAGTGCTCCTGAAATTAAACCAATTCCAGCTTGCCACCAATGACTTGCATGAGAATGTCCATGGCCATGAGTATGTTCATGTGAATGCTCATGATGTCCTTGGTGTGAATGCTCATGATGTCCTTGGTGTGAATGCTCATGATGTCCTTGGTGTGAAT
>CAMFHA010000008.1 GCA_945952115.1 uncultured Legionella sp.
TGCAAATTTTTTATTAAACCAAGCCATATGATGCAGTTGAGCGAACGCTTACATTATATTTCCTCTTCTAACAAATATATGTAAGCTAAAGCATACCAAGGTTTATTTTTTGCAAGATACTGTCATTTTTTGACAGTATCTTGCAAAAAATTTGTAACTTTAAACAATTTTTCAGACACGATAGAATGGATCTGATACGACTTGACAAGAAAATAATGTTAGGTATCAGAAAAATGCCTGTAAGTGGTCCCCTCTCCCGTTTTTTTCCGGGAGAGGGTGGCGGCAGCCGGGTGAGGGTAAAAAAATGTTATGATTACCTTTTTTCTCTTAATCGTTTAACGGCTTTTAGTTGTGCGATGGCTTCTAATAATTGGGTTTGAGCATTCGTGTAGTCGAAATCTTTTCCTTTAGACATTAGCATTTCTTCAGCTCTTTTCTTGGCTGCTAGTGCTTTTTCAGTGTCTACATCTTTTGCGCGAATTGCAGTGTCTGCAAAAATAGTAGTTGTTTTGGATTTGGTATCATCTCCACCGGGTATTTCTAACATGCCACCTGAAATATAAAACACTTCTTCTTGATCATTTTGTTTGACTACCCATACGGGGCCTGGTTGAAGGGTTGTTAATAAAGCCGCATGTCCACGCAAGATTTCCAAATCACCCATAATGCCAGAAACAAATAGTTTTCTAACCGTTCCTGAAAAAATTTCAGCTTCAGCACTCACAATGTTCAGGTGAAAACCTATGGGTGTTGTATTTTTTTGCATGAATCTTATCTCGCTTATAAGGTCTTGGCTTTTTCAACCGCTTCTTCAATGGTGCCTACCATGTAAAATGCTTGTTCAGGAAGTGAATCGTATTCTCCTTCTACAATGCCTTTAAAGCCCCTGATAGTTTCTTTAAGCGGCACATATTTGCCAGGGGAGCCGGTAAATACTTCTGCTACAAAAAAGGGCTGTGATAAGAAACGTTGTACTTTTCGAGCACGTGAAACGGTACGCTTATCTTCTTCAGACAATTCATCCATACCCAAAATCGCAATGATATCTTTGAGTTCTTTATAGCGCTGCAAGATACCCTGTACTGCTCGGGCTACGTCATAATGTTCTTGACTAATAATATTGGGATCCAATTGTCTACTGGTAGAATCTAAAGGATCAATCGCCGGATAAATACCTAATTCTGCAGTTTGCCGACTTAAAACTACAGTTGCATCTAAATGCGCAAAAGTCGTTGCGGGTGAAGGATCGGTTAAGTCATCCGCAGGCACATAAACCGCTTGTATCGAAGTAATGGATCCTGTTTTAGTCGAAGTAATACGTTCTTGCAAAACACCCATTTCTTCAGCCAAGGTAGGCTGATATCCAACCGCAGATGGCATACGGCCTAATAATGCAGAGACTTCGGTGCCTGCTAAAGTATATCGATAAATGTTGTCTATGAATAATAAAACATCTCGGCCTTCGTCTCTAAAGTTTTCAGCAATGGTTAATCCCGTTAAAGCCACACGCAAGCGATTTCCAGGGGGTTCATTCATTTGTCCATAGACGAGGGCCACTTTGTCTAATACATTGGATTCTCGCATTTCATGATAGAAATCATTACCTTCTCGTGTTCTTTCACCAACACCTGCAAACACAGAAAACCCACTGTGCTCTATCGCAATGTTTCGAATAAGCTCCATCATGTTAACGGTTTTACCCACACCCGCACCACCAAATAAACCCACCTTACCGCCTTTGGCAAAAGGACAAATCAAATCAATCACTTTAATACCTGTTTCTAAAAGTGCTTCGTTGACGGCTTGTTCATTAAAGGCAGGCGGTGCACAATGAATCGGCTTAGATTGTTTTTCACCAATAGGACCTTTCTCGTCAATAGGCTTACCCAATACATCCATGATACGGCCTAAAGTCTCTCTACCTACTGGGACCGTGATAGGCGCACCCGTATCGATAACGCTTAAATCCCGACTTAAACCTTCAGAAGAACCCATTGCAATGGTGCGCACAATACCATCGCCAATCTGTTGTTGAACTTCTAAGGTCAATTCCTGGCCTTCTACTATTAAAGCATTATAAATATCCGGTACGGCATCTCGTGGAAACTCGACGTCAATGACCGCACCTATAATTTGAACAATTTTACCAGCATTCAACTTTGACATTTTTAACCCCTGTGGTTTTAATCTTTTATACGGCTGCAGCCCCTGAAACAATTTCAGACAATTCTTGTGTAATAGACGCTTGTCTGGCTTTGTTATACATAAGACGCAACTCATTCATGAGATCTGTTGCATTATCCGAAGCACTTTTCATAGCAATCATGCGCGCGGCTTGTTCACTGGCACCATTTTCTACCAAGCCCTGATACACACAAGACTCTATATATCTTAAAATTAAAGCGTCTAATAATGCTTTAGCATTAGGTTCGTAAATATAATCCCATGCATATTCCGGTTTTTGTTTAAGCGCAAATTGAGCCGCATCTATGGGTTCAATGGATGCAGGTAAAATGGGTAACAATAAATCTACTCTGGGTTTTTGAACCATGGTATTCACAAATTCACTGTAAACCACATAAAATCTATCAATTTTTTCCTCATCATATGCATCTAAGATCACCTTCACAGGACCTATAACATCATGAACCGTTGGCTTATCTCCTAAACCCGAAACCGAAGCAACAACATTGCCGCCCCAACGTTTAAAAAAAGCTTCGGCTTTTTTTCCAACAGCACAAACATCAATCTCGATGCCTTCTTGTTTCCAAGCTTGCATCATTTGTATCACGGATTTAAAAAGGTTCGCGTTTAAGCCACCGCATAAGCCTCTATCAGTAGAAATAACCATTAAACCCACGCGTTTTGGCTTGCGTGCTATTAAATAGGGGTGTTGATACTCAAGGCGACCCGTGGCCAAATGTGCAATCACTTCTTTTAAACGATTTGCATAAGGCCTGGATGCTGACATTCTTTCTTGCGCCCTACGTTTCTTACTTGCAGCCACCATTTCCATGGCTTTAGTAATTTTTCGAGTACTTTGAATACTGTTTATTTGGGATCGAATGCCTTTTGCATTAGCCATTACAACACCTGTGTCGCTTTAAATTTTTCTAAAACCTGTTTTAACGAATTTTCAACTTCTGTACTCAGATTCGCTTCAGTGTTTATTTTAGTTAATAACAGAGGATCTTCTGCCCGCACAAAAGCATGCAAATCATGCTCAGTTTGCACAATGTTTTTGATAGGCACATCATCTAAATAACCTCTATCTACCGCAAATAATGAGAGGGTCATTTCCGCAACAGACAAAGGTAAGCCTTGCTTTTGTTTTAAGACTTCGGTAACACGTTGGCCTCTTTCAAGTTGCTTGCGCGTGGCATCATCTAAATCTGAAGCAAATTGTGCAAAAGCAGCTAGCTCTCGATATTGTGCCAAAGCCAATCGAACACCTCCACCCAATTTTTTAATGATCTGCGTTTGAGCAGCTCCCCCAACCCGTGAAACCGATAAACCTGCGTTAATAGCAGGACGAATACCTGCATTAAACAAATCCGATTCCAAAAAGATTTGCCCATCGGTAATAGAGATCACATTGGTCGGCACAAAAGCTGATACATCCCCTGCTTGGGTTTCGATGATAGGCAATGCAGTTAACGATCCTGTTTTAGCTTTTACTTTGCCTTCTGTCATTTTTTCAACATACTCAGCATTAACGCGAGCAGCACGCTCTAATAATCTGGAATGTAAATAAAATACATCCCCAGGATAAGCCTCACGCCCTGGCGGACGACGCAGCAATAAAGAAACTTGTCGATAAGCCCAAGCTTGCTTGGTTAGATCATCGTATACAATTAAGGCATCTTCGCCTTTATCTCTAAAATATTCACCCATTGCGCAACCCGTATACGGTGCAATATATTGTAAGGCTGCAGATTCTGCTGCAGTGGCCGCCACGATAATGGTATGGGCCAAAGCGCCGTGTTCTTCTAGTTTTCGTACCACTGAAGCCACTGAAGAAGCTTTTTGTCCAATGGCAACATAAATACATTTAACGCCAGTGTCTTTTTGATTAATAATGGCATCAATGGCTATCGATGTTTTACCGGTTTGTCTATCGCCTATTATCAGCTCTCTTTGTCCTCTTCCGATGGGTACCATAGAATCGATGGCTTTTAAACCGGTTTGCAAGGGTTGGTTAACCGATTGTCTCCAAATAACACCGGGCGCCACTTTTTCTACAGGTGATGAATAGGGAGTATCAATCATACCATGGCCATCAATGGGCTCCCCAACTGCATTCACAACACGACCTAGTAATGCTTCTCCCACGGGCACTTCTAATATCTCGCCCGTGCAAAATACGCGCTGCCCTTCGGCCAAACGGGTGGTCGATCCCAAAACAACGGCACCCACTGAATCTTGTTCTAAATTCAGCGCTATGCCATAGAGCTTGGTATTATCATCGCCATTGCTTTCAAACATTAATTTTTCGCCATATTGAGCACTGCATAAGCCTACAATACGCACAATACCATCGGATACGCTGGTAATTTTCCCTTCGTTTTTAACGATAGCTTCTACTTTAAAGTTTATAATTTTTTCTTTAATCACTTTAGAGATTTCAGACGGATTTAATGCCATAATTAACCACCCATACTTTGCTGTAATTTTCTTAATTCGCCCCTTAAGGAGCCATCAATCAGATGATTACCGGCTTTTGCCAGGTATCCACCCATTAAATTTTTATCCACTTTACATTTTAATTCAACAGTTCTAGAAAAATAATCTCCCAATTCTTTTCCGAAGGTTGCTTTTTGAGTTTCATTTAATGGCACTGCAGAAATCAGCTCTACCTCTAAGGTTTTTTCTGCAGCAGCTCTTAATTGTTCGTATAATAAGGCCACTTGTTCGATAATATTTAAGCGTCGTTTAGCGGCCAACACACGGATTAAATTTGATTCTTCCTCTGTGAAATCATTCACTACAATTTCACATAAAAAATCTCCCAACGCTTGGGCTTCGATTTGATTACTTAACAAAGGCTTGATTTGGGGATCTTTTACCAAAGCCGTTAATACGCCAAGCACATAAGACCAACGCAGGTAGGCTTTATTTGCAGTGGCTAATTCAAACACCGCTTTTGCATAGGGGCGTGCCAAGCTTAATTTATCAGCCATTTACTCTCCACGCATTACCAAGTTTTCTAACAAGCCTTGTTGATCGCTTTCATTAATGACACGACCCAATAATTTTTCAGCAATCATGATGGCATTGTCTACCACTTCCTTTTGCAATTGATCTCTTGCCAACTGTTTTTGTTGATCGATTTCCGCATAACCTGAAGCTATGATATTTTCACGCTCTTGCAAGGCTTCTGTTTTTGCAGACTCCAATATAAAAGTTGCTTGTTTATGGGCTTTATCCAAAATGCCCGCTGCTTCTGCACGAGCTTCCCGAATTTCTTTTACTACCAGTTTTTTGGCCAAAGCAAGCTCTGTATGGCCATGCTCGGCAGCTTGTAAGCCTTCTGCTATTTTTTGAGTACGCTGTTTAAGCACATTGTCTAGCAAAGGCCATACAAACTTCATGGTAAACCAAACAAACAACCCAAAAGTTATCATTTGCCCCAATAAGGTTGCGTTAATATTCATTTGGGTAAATATTGAATCAAGGTAGATAAGAAGGGGTTGGCAAAAGTAAAGAGTAAAGCAATACCCACACCAATCATGGTAACCGTATCTAACAATCCTGCAATAATAAACATTTTTACTTGTAGCTGAGACATCATCTCAGGTTGTCGTGCCGCACCTTCCAAAAATTTTCCACCCAAAAGCGCAAAACCTATTGCAGTACCAAAAGCGCCGACACTTATTAAAATGGCCACTGCCAATATTGTGGTACTCTGTAACTGCCCAACCAAAGTTGCCGCTTGTAAAGACACGTCCATCATCATCTCCTATTTTTTCACGTTAAAATTTAATGCTCTTCAGATGCTAAACTCAAATATACAATGGTTAAAATCATAAACACAAAAGCTTGAATGATAATCACTAAGATATGAAAAATAGCCCAAGGTAAGCCTAAGCCCCATTGTGACCACCAAGGCATGAGTGCAATTAAAATAAAAATCAATTCACCGGCATAAAGGTTACCAAATAATCGTAACCCCAGGGATATGGGTTTTGCCAAATCTTCTACGGTTCTAAATAGAATATTCACTGGAAATAATTTAGGGCCAAAGGGTTTACAGGTAATTTCTTTAAAAAATCCACGCATGCCTTTTATTTTAAGACCATAAAACAAAAGCAAAAAGAAAACAGCAATAGACATCCCTAAGGTTAGATTGGGATCGGCTGTGGGCACCACTCTAAAATAGGGCGCCCCCACAAAGCTGCTTAACATGGGGATTAAATCCACAGGTAACAAATCCATAAAATTCATCACGAAAATCCAAGAAAAAATAGTCAACGCCAAGGGTGCGATAAGCGCACTTCGGCCATGAAAAGTTTCCTTTACCTGGGATTGGGCAAAATCATACATCATTTCTACAAAGCTTTGAATTTTGCCAGGCACGCCCGCTGTGGCTCTTTTAGCCGCATACCTAAACAATATTAAAAAAATTAAGCCCGATACCCAAGACATAATCAAGGTATCCAAATTCCAAGACCAAAACCCAGAACCGACTGTCCAATGTTGTAAATGATGCTGAATATAGCCTGTGGGTGTTAGTTCGCCTGCAGTTACACTCATTTTTATTTAATATCTCGCAATTTCATGAATCACCAATCAAGATTTTTAACTATAGTCTATTCGGTATTAAACCTCAAACAAGAAAATCATGCAAGCATCTCTCTTTAAGATGTACAACTACTTACAATTATAGAAACAAATTGTGTGATGATAAAACTGATAAAAAGCTGAGGCACTTTGAGATCCTGCCACTGAAAAATCAAAATAAACAACAAAACAGTGACCAATAGCTTAACAGCTTCAGCCCAATATAATCGTTTAAGAATCGACTTTGCCTGCATCTTGGTGGTTTGTAAGGGATAAAAGGAAGCAAATACAAAACTTGGGATAATCGTGAGGAGGCTACCCAGACAAAGCGAAAGACTTGAATAAAGCCCCTGATAAAGCCACCCGACCCCACCTACAACAAGAGCAAGCGCTATTTGGGTCCAAAAAATCTTATATTTTAAAGCTTTAAACTGCAAAGCGTGTTTCATGCACTTCCTTAAACTTGATTAAAAGAAGGATCTAAATGTATCAATACCCCGTCTAACTCATCAAGGCTATTGTAATGAATAATGATTTTACCTTTGCCCACATTGCTATGAACAATTTGTGTGCTAGCACCCAGTTTATCCGAGAGTGTTTTTTGCAATCGAATAATATCCGGATCGATATTTTTAGATTTACCAAGCGCGGCTTTTTCCGAAGACCCATTTTGTAAGTTAACAATCATTCTTTCTGTTTCTCTTACGGATAGGCCCTTTTCCACAACGGCTCTGGCTATTTGGGTTTGGAGGGGATCTTTTAATGTTAATAAGACTTTGGCGTGTCCGACCTCTAAATCCCCGCGCTCCAGCCATGATTTAAGATCATTTCCAAGGGTTAGTAATCTTAAGCTATTGGTAATCGTGGTTCTGGATTTGCCAACCATCTCGGCCACTTGGCCATGGGTTAAATCAAATTCTTTGGCCAATCGTTCATAAGCCCTAGCTTCTTCTAAAGGATTTAAATCTTCACGTTGTATATTTTCAATCAAGGCCATGGCCATGGCCACCTGATCAGACACATTTCTGAGTACAACGGGCACCTCAGTCAAACCTGCCAATTGTGCGGCTCTCCAGCGTCTTTCACCTGCTATGATTTCATATTTAGTTTGGGGGCTTGGGGTCTTTGCATTCAAGGGCCGTACCACAATGGGTTGTATTAGGCCTTGAGCGCGTATAGAATCTGCAAGCGATTCTAAATCGATAGGATTGATATCGCGTCTGGGTTGATATTTCCCGGGTTGTAATTGCTGGACAGCTAATGTTTCAATAGTCGTTTTATTTAAAGATGGGCCAGCAGAGGATTTATCGCCCTCAGCTTTCTTATCTTCTTTCTTAGCAGAAACGCTACTCGTCTCTATCTCGTCTTCATTGCTTAACGGATCGAATAACAATGCATTTAAGCTTTTACCTAAGCCTCGTTTTTTGATAGCCATATCAATATCCCATTAGATTTTAGCTGAGCGCTGCTAGTTGTTTAGCAGAGTTGCTTTTAGATTTTCTCTGCATCAAAATTTCTTTTGCTAATGCCAGGTAAGCCTCGGCCCCTTTAGAGAGTTTATCATATAATAAAACTGGCATTCCATGACTGGGAGCTTCTGCTAATCTAACATTTCGTGGAATAACCGTTTGGTAGACTTTAGAGCCAAAATGCGAGATCAATTGTGCTGAGACTTCTGTAGAGAGCCTATTTCGAGGATCATACATCGTTCTTATCAAGCCTTCTATCTTTAAGCTGCTATTCAACGAAGCTTTTACTTGCTCTATGGTATGCATTAAAGCAGACAAGCCTTCTAGGGCATAATATTCACATTGCATAGGAATAATCACAGCATCGGCTGCCACAAAAGCATTTAAAGTCAACATATTCAAAGAAGGTGGGCAATCAATCAATATAAAATCAAAGGCATCTTGGATGGTATGAATGGCATTCCTTAGCTGGCTTTCTTGTTTAGGCTTTCGCAATAACATGACTTCAGCTTCCGTTAAATCGCCATTTGAAGGAAGCACAGCATAGCCACCCGGGGTTTTTAGGTGTATAGCCTCTTTAATCTCGGCCTCGCCTTTTAAAACTTCATTAATGGTGATATTGAGTTTATTTTTATTGATACCACTTCCCATGGTTGCATTCCCCTGAGGGTCTAAATCTATCAATAAAATCTTAGCTTTCAAAGCCACTAATGATGCTGCAATATTCACGCAACTGGTTGTTTTACCGACACCGCCTTTCTGATTTGCGAAGGCAATTACCTTATTTGACACACTTAATCCCCTTGTTGTTTAACCGCACTCAAAAAATCATGATTCTCCGTCAGTGTACCATTATTTCTTGTCAAAATGTCCTCAAGCCTAGCACAGACCTATAGAACTCATATCACCCAAATTCCATAACCTAATGATAAATAAGAAAAAATCAAACATCTCGTTTATAGCAGCTTTTGTCTCCCAGCAACTGTGGAACTTTCTATTCAAATCCAAGCCTTAGAATCTAGAGGTGGAATATTATGGCAACAGATGAACAAAAAGTATGGTCCTCCCCTGAAATTGGCAATTATAACGTCAGGCCCAAAGCGGATGCTAAACCCGAACGCCCAGAGGAATCTCGAAGGCGGGTTAGAAATATTTTAGGGGCAGCCAATTACGATCTTTTACATTCGGAGCCAAAAACCAACACCACAACAGCGAGAGCAGCTTTCATACAAGCCTTAGAAAGAATAGGGGCAGATAAATTCACTCAAAGTACAACAGTGACTAAAGAAGCACAAGATTTAAAACAAATCGCTAAAGACCATGGTGAGCCTAATTTAGTAAAGCTCTACCAAGAAGCCATCAAAGAAGAAAGACAAAGCAGCAACTATATCAACGCAGCCTTTTTAAAATCTATAGAAGTCTACGGGGGGGGTGATTTTGAAAAACAACAAGTGATTATCATCGCGGGGCCTTCTGGGGTGGGTAAATCTAAAGTACGCTCAGAAGTGATTAAAGAAATCACCCAGGGTGAATTAGATAAAAATGCGGACCCGGCTCTTATCGATAAAAGCAATCAACATGTAGTTGTTTTTGTTGATGGTGGGATAGAACGAGAAACCTCACAAATACGTGATTTAATGAATAAGGCTTCTTTAAAATTAGGTTACGCAGGTGTAAAAGATTTAGAGGATCTCACTACTTCTGCGACCAGTGGAAGCAAATTGAAAAAAACAATTGAAGCTGCAGCTGATGGAGCTGGTTTGCACCTTGTTATTCCCACAACAGACCCTATTAGAGATTTTAAACCCTATATGGCAGACAATTCAAAGTCTGAGGTTTCTTATGTCGCTATTTCAGGCAATAAAGATACGATAGCCCAAACTTCACACAATCGTGCTTTTGCAAAAATAGGCGACACCTTTGACCCAGTTAATGACATTAAAAAAGCACCAGAATCCAAAAAACCAGGTCTGAATCTTAGCTTAGGCCCAGTAGATATTGGAAGCTTTAAATTCGGGACTGATAATGCAATAGCGGGAGAAGCTGCATACCTAAAAAAACAAAAAGAGAAAAAACAAAAAAATCCCAAGCTCAAGGATCCAGTTGTTTTGCATGTTGAAAAAGATTTGATGTTTATAAACGTTCTTCCGGATAAGGATGAAGTGGGTAAAATGGAACAATTGCTTTTGACTAAACGGCAGTATGAGGCCTGGAAAGCCGGGGGTTCCAAAGGAACTCGAAAAAGAGAAGTCGAAGCCTGGCTACAAACCAACACAAGTCCTGCATTGAAAGATGAACTCATCACAGCTCTTCCAGGTTATGCGCCAAAACCTGCTCACGTTGTTGTGCATATGGAATCCAAGGTAGATGATACCACAGAAAAACGATTACAAGAAAGCAGAGATGCCGCAACCCAGTTAAAAGAGAATATTCCACCTCGAGTTATACGCCAAAATACGAAAATTGAGCCCCCATCAATGGATTCTTCTACTCCAACACCCTCTCCGGCTCCTAAACTTAACTCTAAGCCTAAATAGGTGGAAATATGTCTATACCCGCACAAACATTAAAAACACCCACTATAGCTGAATGGGAAACAGGAAAACTTCAGAATATTGGTAATTATGGTGAGCCATTCACTGATCAAAAAAATAATTTAGAAGCTAATTTAAAAAAACAAAAAGAAGATGACGCACGTGTGTTTCAAATATTAGGTGCTGAGGGTTATGAAAAGCTGCATGGAAAAGCATACAATGCGAATTTTGAATTTCAAAATGAGTCAACCACAGCCAGAACAAATTTCATTCAAGCTATCTCTACAAGCTTTGGAGATAAATTACTTGCCAGCAATACAATCACAAAAGATCCTGTTTCGCTAAACAATATCGCTAATGATGCTGCTGCAGAACCCAATGGCGCTAAAAACCTTCAAGAACTCTATGAAGCCGCTATACTTGAGGAGCGCGAAAGTATTGCATATAAAAATGCTGCTTTTTTACAATCTGTAGAGGTCTATCGTGGCGGAAATTTTAGCAAAAAAGAAGGAGAAGGACATGTTATTATCATTGCCGGCCCCTCTGGCGCGGGTAAAACCAGAGCTCGTCCCGCTGTTGTAAAAGAAACAACGCATGGGGTATTGGTTAAAAATTCCGATCCTACACAAATAAGACCGGATCAACATCTTGTAGTAACCGTAGATGGTGGAATAGAACGTGAGGTTTCTCAAGTTAGAGATTTAATGAATCGGGCCTCTTTAAAATTAGGTTATGGAGGCATTGAAGATCTAGAAGAAATCACTACCAAAGCATCGGGGAAAACAAAATTAAAGAACGTTATAGAAGAGGCAGCAAACGCTAAGGGTCTGCACCTTGTTATTGCTACAACCTCACCTCAAAAAGAACTCAAGAAATACATGGGGCCAGGATCAAAACGTAACGTCGTCTATTCTTTTGTCAAAATTCCTTGGAAAACAGTTGCAAATATTGCATACCGAAGAGCTTTCGCCTCAAAAAAAACTGAATATAAAGGTAATATCGATCAGATTAGTAAACCACCCGAATCCAAAAAGCATGGAGGACTTTCCAGTTATCTATGGGGCAAGAGGGAAGCATCGCAAGCTGGAAAAGAATATCTAAAAAAACAAAAACAAAATGAAGAAAGACAGAAAGCAGGAGATTTGAACACTGATAAATCATCCTCAGAAATTAAAGAGACGGTAGAAAAAGCTGAAATATACAAAATCAAAAAAGATCTTGTTTTTATGAAATTTGTTGATGAAAAAGGCAACACTACAAATCTTGATTCTAAGAAAAAAGCTGTGGATTTTAAATCGAGTAATAAAGGAATATCGATGACTGTACGTCAAGTTAAGGCCTGGGAAGCATATAAAAAGGAAAACCCTGATGCCGACGCAAGAGATTGGTATAAGAACAATAAAGAGAATGAAATGTTGGTTTCAGAAAAAATAATAATAGGGACTTCAAAAAAAACCATTCAAGAAATTGAACAAAGTCAAAGAACTGATATTGAGAACTCTATAAAAGAACTTAAAGACAATGCTTCAAAAGGGTTTGACGGTGAGGGCGACAGTCTTTTAAAATTAAGATTGTTGAAAGATAATTCAGTTCTACAATTTAAAGATCTATTATCACTTTTTGAAAACCCTGAATCTCTAAAAAATCTCAGCTGGCCATATTCTCATGCCTCGAATGCTTTAATAGCTGAGCTATTCAAAAAACAACAGGCTTTAATAGAAAGCCCTAATATATCTCTAGACGAAAAAAACAAAGCACTCCAAGAAATGAATACACTTAAAGATAAATTATTAATTTTTAACCTTAAAGACAACACAAAAAAAATCCAGGAACTTCAAAGTAAATTAGAAAAAATCACAGACAACAGAATAAGCATTGAAAATATTGAAAATGAAATAGTGATACTTAAAAGAGAACAGAGTAATCCAAAATTTAAAGCAATTATAGATAAAATAGATGCTTTGGAACTTAATTTTAAAAGTATTAACCCTTCCACACCCATTACTTCCAAAGCAGAAGTGCATCAAGAAGAGAATGTAGATCCAGACGACGAAATTGAGCTCCCCCCTCCACCCGCTCCTCCAGTATCTCAAGCTTACCCTGCAGAGCTGACCGTTAAAGAACCGCTCATAGAACAAAAAGTGAAAGTAGAAGAAAAACCATTAGCAATAAATTCTGAGAAAAGTGATTTTTTAGAGTTGCCTTCTAAAGTAGAAGAATATAACTTAGAGAAAATAAAAGAAGTACTTAAGGATGTTAATTTCACTAATCTTTTAAACATCTTACATCGTGACTGTAAATTTTATATTACTAGTGATCAAGGCGAGAAACAAAGATTCTTTTTTAAAAATGATAACCTTGCAGTTCAAAACATAAGAGAACCCGGGATTGATACTCTTACAATGCAAGAGTTTATTCCTAAATTGTATGAATTTTTAAGTGGTGAAAAATTAAGTCCTGAAGAATTAGCAAAAATTCCGGAATTAAAAAACAACAATGATATAATACTTTTTTTTGAAAATATAAAAGACCCAAGTGCACTACTTGCATTAAGTGAAATATGCGATATAGCGCCTTTTACTTCTTCTGGAGAAGAAAGCATTAAAACAGCTTTCTTTTTTACTGAAAACAATACCACTACTAATTTTACAGGGGGTTCAATAAGGGAGCGTGCTTACTCATTTAGTGTTACTAAATCAGCACGTGGATTTTCAGCAGAATACTCAGGCAACGTTTTAGGAATAACAAAAAAAGAACTTTCACCCACTGTGCTTCAAAGAGATGAAGACAATCATTTAAAAACTGATGAGGGTTACACAGGTGACTCAAACAGCTTCTTATTTAGTGTAAAAGCTTCTGCAACAGTTTCAACAAATCCAAATACCGGAATTGTTAAACTTCAACAAAATAGTTCCTTTGAAAACATACCATCTGATAAAAAATTTCAAATAATCCTAGATGCAAAAGAAAGAGAAATACTCTTAAGAAAAATAAATAAAAAACCTTCTTGGTTCAGTTCTTTATTAAACCGTATAAAAGATTATTTCTCTAAATCTTCGAGAGTGGATGCATCAACTATACAACCAATGTCTCCTACTAATGTGTCTAATGCGCCGCAAGAACCAGCAAACCCCGTAATGGTTCCATTAACTCGATCCAATTCTATAGAGCCCCCCCTTAGTCTTATAGCCAATCCTGAGTCATCACGCGAACCTCCCCCTTCAACATATCCTCCTAAACTTGGCAAAGCACATCCAATTTCTGAGAAAATGCGACCCCTATCTGAAGTTTTACTGACACAAAAACAAGTACAAGAGATTGACACCATGAAAGATATGGCAAAAATAAAAACTACAGATTCTGCAGATGGTAATTTAAAAAAATTAGAGTATCTTGAGGGAAAAGATCCGGTAGCTGTTGTCAACCGCTTTGAAGCATTACAAAAAACAGCTGATGAAAAACCAATAGAATATGTTTTAGAAATATCAGGGAGTATACAGGACAACCGTACAAAGGATTTTGCTATAAATCAATTAATGAGTTGTGGAGAAAATACGAAAATTATAGGTATCACTACAAAAGATGGGTACTCAAATGTTCCTTTAGATGTTACTGAATTCAATAAGTGGGTAGTTGAATCTCAAACAAAAAAACAAAATCAGTCACAGCCAGACACTGACAAACATTTACAGTTTAAATAACATCTAATAATCTTAGATATTGTAACATTATCAAACCAATCACATGTAATAACAATTTAATTTTTAAATAATTAATAGAAAATACTTGTAGAAGCAGCGGTTAGCTATAAGTCTAACAGACACTTTTGTTAGATGTTTTGAACCTCCTAAGCTACAGGATTTCTTTTGGTTCAATGTTATATCTTTCATAGAATGCAAGTCTATATGTTTTTTATATCCGTAATATTTACGGATATATTTTCTACCATTATAAAATATAATAAATAAATCAGAAGTTGATAATAGAATTATTTTAGTGTTGATATGATTCAACACTAAAATAATTATGTTACAGGAGGTATATATGTTTACACTTGCCACTCTTCCAGACTTTAGATATCTATATGATCTTTGGTGGCCTCAAAACAATACCGCAGAGGTGACTGAAAAACCTAAAAAAATTAGTAAAAAAAAATTTAAAGCCTTACTCAACAAAGTAAACAAGGGGGAAATTGGACAACGCTTAGATCTTAGTAACCAAGGAATTACGGATAAACACTTTCTCAAACTTTTAGTAGCTTTGCGTGAATCGAAATTATCTAAAGTTTTAGAAATGAATTTATCAAAGAATATGCTTACTCAAAACATCATTGATGATTTATCTTTTTACCTTAAAGCAAACCCCCAAGTATCTAAAATAGACCTATCATTGAACAAAATTAATGCAAGTGGAGCCTATTGTTTGTTAGCATTTCTAGAGACTAATACTACAATTATTTATTTAAATTTGATTGCAAATCCTGTCAATAATGATTTCCTTCTTGAAGTAGAATTACAGGCCCCTGTAAAGCGCAATGCCGAAATCCAAGATGAAAAGAATAATTTACCCTACTACATTGCAGTGGCAGCCGTTTCTAGGGCTTTCAATTCTCCTCTAGAGCTAGTACTATTAATAATGGATTACTGCAATCAAACTTCAATACCAGCAGCAAGAGATCATATTGAAAAAACTTTATATTCTCAAGCAATTAGATTGGCTGATGATTTAAGCCTAATAGAGGCAGTCGACATTGCACAAAAAATATTACCTGATTTATCTGAACCAACCTTAGATGAGCAAATTATTACGGAACGAATAAGTCAGATTCAGCAAGAACACACCGTCCTAGATCAAAAAAGATCTTTAGTTAATAATGGAGGAAATCCATCTATAGTTTTCTCTAACAAAAAAAATTATTTGTGTTTATCAAACCTAGGCCCAAGGAATGATAATATTGCTAAAAATGGATTTAAATTAAAATCCGACTAAGCACAACATAGGACTTTTAAGAGGTGATGCAACAATGCGTATTTTAGAAAACTCATTACACATTTGGAAAATCAATTTACCTGCAGATGAAAATTTAATTGCTATTTTGAAAAAAAACTTATCAAGTGATGAAGTGGAAAGATCGAATCAATTTTATTTTCAGGAAGATAAAGTGAGATATATTACCAGTAGAGGAATCTTAAGAAAATTGCTTGGAAGATACCTTAATGCTCACCCAAATGAAATTTCTTTTGATTATAACGTTTATGGTAAGCCTTATTTAGAACCAAGCAAGAATCTCCACTTTAACGTATCTCATTCTAAAGATTATATTCTTATTGCATTTCATAATGCTCATGTTGGAATTGACATAGAGTATTGTAAGTTGGATCTTGATTTTTCATCTATAGCAAAAGAAATATTGACAGATTACGAATATAAAAAATTTTCATCCTTACCATGCGAGGATCAAGCTAATGTGTTTTATTGTTGCTGGGCTAGAAAAGAAGCAGTTTTAAAAGCAATAGGAATTGGTCTATCTTTTTCTCCTAAGCAATTTGAAGTATTATTAGATAATAATACTTCAAGCAGGATACATATTCGTCAAATGGAACCTTTCATTTTAGAAGAAAATAATTGGACTTTACTTGATTTAAAGATAGCACCACATTATATGGCAGCAGTCGCAACACGAAATAAAATTAATAATTTATTATTGTTTGACTGGGATCATAATAAAATTATAATAAAAAAAATGGATGGAGAAAACCGTGTTTTTCCAATTTTTACTAAAAATTAAAAATTCTCCAGATATTTTAAGTTTTGAAGCAGTTGAACAGTTGGTACTAAGCTCCCATGATAAATACTGCTTAGATTTAAGTTCTAAAAACTTAAATGATGAGCATATGGGATGGCTTTTAAAAATTTTAACAAAGGAAACTATAAGGGAAATCATATGCTTGTCAGACAATAAAATAACTAATGTAGGAGCCATTAGGCTCGGTGAGCTTCTTCAAAGGTTTCCACAGATACTTTCTATACGGTTGCAAAGGAATAATATAGGTCCTCAAGGTGTACAATATTTAATAAAAGCTGCTGAACTTAATAATAACCTTGTTTCAATAGAACTATCAGGAAATGGACTTGAAGAAAATATAACAGCCAAAGTGGGTCAGAGATTGGAAATTAATTCTCAAATTCAAGAAGAATTTAAAAAAGTAGAGCTTTATAAAACAATATCAAAAACAATGATAAAAAAGCACTTCTTACCCTATGAATTGCTAAAAATTATTCTTGATTACTACAATGATGCAAGTAACAAAGAGGCTAGAAAATATCTAAAGACAAATTTATATTCTGGCCTGCTTTGAAGAACCAGGAATTTAAATTTTTTCTAGTGAAGCTACTGTACCCATTATTTCAGCAGCTAAAAAAATGTCATTTTCTGTCACATTTTTATGGGTAACTGCCCGCACAGTATATCTATCCCATGGATACAATAATACGCCAGCGGCTTTTGCCATATTCACAAAGTCTATGCTAGACATACCAATCTTATGCATACTAAACATAATAATATTAGTATCAATTTCCTGAGTTACTAGCGTAAATTCCCTATAACCAGATAATTGTTTTGCTAAAATTCTAGCATTACGATGATCAACTGTCAGTTGCTTAATATTATTTTTTAAGGCAAACAACGCAGTAGACGCCATTAACCCAGATTGATGCAATCCACCGCCATACCATTTACGATATTTTTGCGCTTTGTGAATAAACTCTTTAGTGCCTAGCAATATAGCACCAAATGGTGCACCAAGTCCTTTGTTAAATGAAACCATTAAGCTATCCGTATTTTCAGTATAAGCTTTTACTGATATGCCTGTAGCAACACAGGCATTCAATAATCTTGCACCATCTAAATGAACTTTAATTTTTTTTTCTAAAGCAAAGTTATAAAGTTTTTTCAATACATCAAGAGGAAAAATTTTACCTGCATGATGATTAATTGTATTTTCCACGCAAATTAAAGAAACATGATTACTAACACTTGACCTATTTTTACTTGAAATAGCATCTTCAACACAGTTTATATCTAAAATGCCATTTGGTGACCTTACAGTGTTTAAAGCAACTTTAGCTAAATCTGCAGTAGATGCTGATTCATAATAGTTAATATGATAAGTAGCATCTATAATTACATCATCACCAGGTACAGTGTGAGAACGAATGGCAATTTGATTAGCAAGGGTACCCGTGCTCATGAAGAGGGCCGCCTCTTTGCCAAAAAAATCAGCGCAATAGTGCTCTAAATCATTTGTTGATTGATCGTCTTTATAAAAATCATCACCGAGCTTAGCCTCACACATCATTTTAAGCATAGTGTCACATGGAAGAGTAACGGTGTCGCTTCTAAGATCTATCATTTTATTCATTTTCTGCTCCTATATTTCATTATTGCTAATTATCTTCGATTAATTTAAAAATCAATGGATGATCCAATATATTTCCATGATTGCATACCATATCAATCACTTTTATATTCTTAGTAAATAGTTCTATATTATTACTCTTCAAAGATTGAATATGTTTCCAAGATTCTTGCCTACCCTCATAATCTATTCTTTCATCTTCTTCTAATGCTTTAAATAAAATGATTTTACTATGTTTTAGCATCCCAGAAATAGCTTGTTTAGATATTTCTATTTCAGCTTCTGATGCCAGGATGACTTTGTTTACATATTCTTCTTCATAGCCTTCAGATATCATATGTGCTTTCATATTTTGCTTAATTACAAATGGATCTTGCTTGCCAAGCTGATTTATTAAATATTTATCTTTGATAACTGTATCAAGCAAATATAAATTAATATTTTCAAAACTTTTTTGCTCTAAAATATATGCCATTTCTAACGCTATATGTCCCCCTAAAGACCAGCCACACAAATTAATTTCATCAGTCAATTTAAAGTTAAGTAAGTTATTAACATATGTTTTTGCCAAAAAGTTTAAGCTAGATATATTTTCTTCATTTAGAATATTGAAATTATCTATGCCGAAAGCATTATATTTGCTTTGCAACTTTTTAGCCAAATCTGCATAAACTTCACAACCTGCATTTCCCGGATGAATAAAAAACATTTGTTTTTTATTTTGATCAAAGCTAGATAAACTTTTAACTAAATTGCTAGAATTTACTTTTTTAATCGCATTCGATAACAATAATTTAATTGTTTTATGTCTAAACAGTTCTGTAATATTAAAATCAATATTTTCTGTAAACAATTCTTTGTTCATTTTATAAATTAACTTTATAGCTAAAATAGAATTGCCACCTATTGTAAAAAAATTATCTTCAACCCCTACATTATTAAGACTTAAAGTTTCTTGCCAAATATTACATAATCTTACTTCTAACTCTGTTGTTGGTAGAACAAAGGCTTTTTTATTTTCAAAGTCAGGATCTGGCAATGCTTTTCTATCTAATTTACCGTTAGCAGTCAACGGAAAGCATGCCATCTTTAACAATGCGCTCGGCATCATATAATCTGGCAATTGGATTGATAGTTGATTTAAAACATACTCTTCTTTTATTTCACTGTCAGAGACATAATAAGCAACCAACCGCTTATTATCGTTTTCTCCTTTTGCTAAAACAATAGCTTGTTTAACGTGTTCGATTGAAGTTAATGCACTTTCTATTTCACCAAGCTCTATCCTATAGCCCCGTATCTTTACTTGAAAGTCATCCCGGCCTAGGTACTCTAGATTGCAATCTGGTAACCATCTAACCATATCACCTGTTTTATATAATCTAGTGTATCCTCTTGAACAATCCTCTTCACTCAAGAATGAATTTTCAATAAATTTTTCTGCAGTAAGCTCTGGTCTATTTAGATATCCACGAGCTACACCAGCACCACCGATGTAAAGTTCTCCTCTAACTCCTATTGGAACCGGATGCATGTTTTTATCAAGTACATATAATTTTTTATCAGATAATCTTGAACCTATAGGCGCAACTATTTTTGTGTTGTAATCCTTTAAATGGCAATAAGAGGAAAAAACAATATTTTCAGTCGGCCCATATACATGGATTAGCGATAATTCTGGATAGTTCATTTTAACTTTATTGATCAGCTCGATATTGCATAGTTCACCGCCGAACAATATATGCCTTAATGAACTGAGATTATCTAATTTATTGTTTATTAGAGAGTTAAATAAAGCAGTTGTAATGAAAATTGTATCAACTTTAAAGTTTAAAAGTTTAGCATTTAGTTTATGAAGGTCTAAAATGTCATTTTTCCCTATCATTATCAATTTTTTACCATTTAAGATTGAAAAAAATATATCAAATATGCTACCATCAAAAACATAATTTGAGATACCAGCAACTGTTGAGGTCATTTCATAATTAATAAAATTATTGCTTGCTGAAAACAATGACACTTGGCAATGTTCAACCATTACTCCTTTAGGCTTGCCGGTACTGCCAGAGGTATAAATAATATAGGCCAAATCTCTCACTTTATTTTGAATTGGTAGATTGGTGACTTTTTCCATTTGATAAATATTTGAATCTAAGTCGATGAAACTAACACCTGTTAGCTCGCACAAGCGTTCGCTTAAATGCGATTGAGTTAAAATAAGCTCGGTTTGGCTATCTTGTAAAATAAAATTAATCCGATCAATTGGATAATCTGGATCAATTGGCACATAAGCAGCTCCCGCTTTCAGAATACCTAATATTCCAATTATCATTTCTAAACTTTTATCTAAACATAATGCAATTAAACTATCTGATTTAATGCATGTTTGCCTTTGCAAATATCTTGCTAATTGATTCGCTTTGGCATTTAGCTCAGCATATGTGAGTTGCTTCTCTTCAAAAACAATGGCTATATTATCTGGAGTTTTTGATACTTGTTCTTCAAATAGCTGAGAAATCGTTTTCTCTTTTGGATACTGTTTATCTGTTCGATTCCAACCTATTACAAGTTGTTGATATTCCTCACCACTCAATAAACAATAGTCTTTGATTCGTTTTTCTTGATTACTAACCATTTGTTCTAAAACTCTAAGATAATGATTAACCATCCTTTCTATAGTTGATTTTACAAAAAGTGCTGTTGCAAAATTAAATGACCCGTGAATCTCATTTTTAGAATCGTCCATAAAACAACTAAGATCAAACTTCGCAATAGAATTGCTATTTAGCCCCGAAGATTTAAATAGATCATTTTCAATATTGTTACAAAAGGACTGCACACTAAATACCACTTGAAATATTGGATGTCTGGATGTATCTTTTTCTAACTTTAATTCTTCAACCAGCTTTTCAAAGGGTAAGTCTTGATATCTTTGAGCAGCTATAAGATTATATTGAACTTGAGATATAAACTCTAAAATGTTACTTTCTTGATCAACATGCTCTCGCAGTGCCAAGCTATTAACGAAAAATCCTATTAAATCCTGGATCTCTGCATAATGCCTATTAGCAATAGGAGTTCCTAATACAATATCATCTTGACCGCTGTATTTATTCAGAAAAATATAAAAACCTGATAATAAAATTACATACAGTGAGCAACCTTGCTGTATTGATAATGCTCTTAGTTGATTTGATAACGATTCGTTAATACTAAATATAACATCTTCGCCAGAATAAGATATTTCTTTAGGCCTTGAATTATCTGTGCACAAATTTAGAGATTCGAATCCCTGTAGTTTTTCTAACCAATAACTTAATTGTTTTTCTAACACTTCTCCTTGTAAATATTCTCTTTGCCATGCACTAAATGTTTTATATTGAATCGATAACGCTGGTAAATCTTTTCCATGATAAAGTGTATTTATCTCTTTAAAAAAGATATCCACAGACCAACCATCAGAAGCTATATGATGCATATTGACTAAAATATAGCTTGCATTTTCTTTATGATAAAAATTGATCCTTATTGGAAAATCTTTTTGCAAATTAAAAGGTGTATGCATATCCTTTTCTAGCTGTTTGTCAATATTTAACTCTGTATAGTTGTATTCGTTAATATTAATTACATTATCAAGAACGACTTGATAGTACAAACCTTCTTCTTGCTTGAAGATAGTTCTTAAAATTTCGTGTCTTTGAACAACTTGTTTGATTGCACTCTTTAATTTATCTTTATCTACCGCTTCTTGCAATTCAATATATATAGGAAGATGATAGGCATTAGTTCCTTGCTCATATTGCTCTATAAACCAAAGTCGTTCCTGTGCGAAAGACAGGGGGTATTGTTCTAAATCTTTTGGCTTGATTATTACATTTACTGCTTCATGAAAACTTAAACAATTTACTAACTTAGATATGGTTTTATGTTTGAAAATATCTGCTATGGCGATATTGAAATCTAATAATTTTCTGATTTGATGTGATAGCTTTATCGCCAAAATAGAATTTCCACCTATCCTAAAGAAATCATCTTCAATGCCCACTTTATTTAGATTTAAAATTTCTTGCCATATATGACATAATTTTATTTCTAAATTTGTTCTTGGAGCTACAAAGCTGTCTTTATTCTTAAAATCAGGATCAGGCAATGCCTTTCTATCTAATTTACCATTAATGGTCAATGGGAAATGTTCCATTCTTACCAAAACGCTAGGCAACATATAATCTGGCAATTTCATTGAGAGTTGATTTAAAATAGCTTCTTCCTTTATTTCAGTATCTGTCAAATAATATGCAATCAGGTATTTATGACCATTCCTTTCTCTTGCCAATACACAAGATTGCTTAATGCAGTCAATGGAAGTTAAAGCATGCTCTATTTCACCAAGCTCTACCCTGTGACCTCTTATTTTAACTTGAAAGTCATTTCTACCAATATACGCTATATTTCCATCGGGTAACCATTTAACCAAATCTCCTGTTTTATATAATTTAGTATAACCTTTTTCGATATCTTTTTGAGTTGCAAATGGATTTTCAATAAATTTTTGAGCTGTTAATTCAGGTTTATTTAAGTAACCACGTGCTAAACCCGCACCACCAATGTGAAGTTCACCTATTACACCCATCGGAACTGGAGAACCGTATTTATCTAATATATATAAGTATCGATTATTAATACTCTTACCTATAGGTACTGAAGGATCTTTAATTATATTTTCAATAAAATATGTTGAAGAAAATGTAGTACTTTCAGTAGGTCCATATCCATTTATAATATATTGCTCCTTATCCTTAATAGCTACCAAAGAATTAATAATATCTACATCTAAGATCTCTCCACCTATTAAAAGATATTTAATGTTTTTAAATGTTAATGGGTTGTTAATAAATATAGCATTAAACAATGTCTTAGTAAGCCAAAGTATATTGATACTCTTTTTATCTAAAAAATTTCTAAACTTGTTTGAATCTGCAACTAACTTTTTAGTATCAACAGGTATAATTAATTTTGCCCCGTAGCTTAATGGCATCCATATTTCAAAAATAGAGGCATCAAACACTTGAGAAGATAGAAAAACAAATGAATCATTGTCTGTCACTTTAATAAAATCATTCCTTATTAGGCTTATAATATTACCATGAGAGTTCATAACCCCTTTAGGCTTACCTGTCGTTCCCGAGGTGTAAATCACATAAGCTAAATCTATTGCTTTATTTTGAACTTCTAAATTTTTTGTTTCTTGATTTTTATAACCATATGCATCTAACGCCATCAAGCTAATGCCTGTTATTTCTTGCAAGCTTTCGATTAAATGTGATTGGGTTAAAATAAGCTTTATTTGGCTGTCATCTAAAATATAATTGATGCGTTCAACTGGGTATTCAGGATCAATTGGCACATAAGCAGCACCTGCTTTCAGGACACCTAATATTCCAATGAGCATTTCTAGACTTTTATCTAAGCATATTCCAATTAAGGTATCTGATTTAATCTGTGTTTGAGTATGTAAATGTCTTGCTAATTGATTCGCTTTAGCATTTAGCTCGGCATATGTGAGTTGCTGCTCTTCAAAAACAATAGCTATCTTATTTGGTGCTTTTGACACTTGCTGTTCAAATAATTGATGAATCGTTTTATCTTTTGAATATTCTTTTTCAGTTTGATTCCAGTTTATGATAAGTTGTTGATACTCATTTTTACTCAGTAAACAATAGTCTTTGATTCGTTTTTCTTGACTTCTAACCATTTGCTCTAAAACAATCACATAATGACTAACCATCCTTTCTATGGTTGATTTATTAAAAAGAGAAGTGGCAAAGTTAAATATTCCTTGAATCTCAGCTTTAGAATCATCCATAAAGCAACTGAGATCAAATTTAGCCACAGAATGGTTGTTCAGCTTCAAATCTTTAAATAGTTTTTTTTCAACGTTATCTCCAAAGGATTGCACACTAAACATAACTTGAAATATCGGATGTCTAGATGTATCTTTTTCTACATTTAGCTCTTCAACCAATTTTTCAAAGGGTAGATCTTGATGTTGTTGAACAGCTATTAAGTTATGTTGAACTTGAGATATAAACTCTAGAACATTGTTTTCTTGATTAATATTTTCTCGCAGAGCTAGACTATTGACAAAAAATCCTATTAAATCTTCTATTCCTGCATAATGCCGATTAGCGATGGGTGTCCCTACTACAATATCATCTTGACCACTATATTTACTGAGCAAAATATAAAAACCAGATAGCAAAATAGCATATAATGAGCACTCCTGCTTTCTTGATAAAGCTCTTAGTTGAGTTGCTAAAGACTCATTAATACTAAATAAAACATCATCACCCAAATAGGATATTTGCTTAGGCCTTAATTTATCTGTGGACAAAGTAAATGTCTCGTACCCTCGCAATCTCAATAGCCAATAACTTAATTGTTTTTCGAGTTCTTCCCCTTGTAAATATTCTCTTTGCCATACACTAAAATCTTTATACTGAACAGATAAGGCTGGCAAATTTTTACCGTAATAAAGGCTACTAATTTCTCTAAACAAGATATCCATAGACCAGCCATCTGAGGCTATATGATGGATATTCACTAAAATATAGATCGCATTTTTTTTATGATAAAAGTTAATTCTTATAGGAAAGTTCTTTTGCAAATCAAAAGGGGTATGAATATCCTGTTCTAATTGCTTATCAATATCTATTTCTGTGTAATCATATTCATTAATCTTAAGCTTATCATCAATAACAATTTGATAATATTCATCCTTTTCTTGTTTAAATATAGTTCTTAAAATCTCTTGTCTTTGAATAACTTGTTGGATTGCAATCGTTAATCTATCTTTATCTAAACCTTCTTGCAATTCAATAAATATAGGAATGTGGTAAGCGTTAGTCCCTTTTTCATATTGCTCAATAAACCAAAGTCGCTCTTGTGCGAAAGAGAGGGGATATTGCTTTAAATATTTTGGCGTAATTATTATATCTATATTTCGGTGTAAACTTAAAAAATCTATTAATTTGGATACGGTTTTATACTTGAAAATATCTGCTATAGCTACATTAAAATCTAATAACTTCCTTATTTGATGTGATAACTTTATCGCTAAAATGGAATTTCCACCCAGTCTGAAGAAATCATCTGCTATGCCAACTTTATCAAGATTTAATATTTCTTGCCAAATGTGACATAATTTCATTTCTAAATTTGTTTTTGGTGCTATAAACTCATCTTTATTCGCATGCTCAGGATCAGGGAGTGCCTTTATATCTAATTTACCATTTGAGGTTAAAGGAAATTTTTCCAATTTTATATAATGATTTGGAAGCATGTAAGCCGGTAGATACATTGATAAATATGATTCATATTGCTTAAAGTCTTCACTTTTGTCATTCTGATTTGTAATAAAATACGCAATCAATTGATTACTTTTGATAATAACTAACGACTTCTCTATTTCCTTTATCATGGTAAGCCTAGAAGATACCTCTTCTAATTCAACTCTGTAACCATTCAATTTAACTTGTTGGTCCTTTCGACCTTCAAATTCCATATATCCACAGTTGCTCCACTTACCTAAATCACCTGTTTTATATAACCTTCCTAATCTGTTATGTTGAATAAAGCTTACTTTACTTTTCTCTTCGTCGTTCCAATAACCTAATGCAACACCCTCTCCACCAATATAAATTTCGCCAACCACACCAACAGGACAATGTTCTTTAAAACTATTAAGAACATACATCTTTTGATTTGGCATTGCACATCCATAAGGGATGGATGACCAGTCTGGTTTAATTTTATCAATTTCATACCATATTGACCAAATCGCCCCTTCAGTCGCCCCACCCAAACTCATTACGAGAGTATTTGGGGCGTACATTTTGATTTGCTCTGGAAGTGTTATCGGAATCCAATCGCCACTCATTAACACAACTTTCAGAGTGTCTAACACCTTACCAGCGTCATTCACGTAATCAATTAATAACTGCATAAGTTGCGGAACGGTATTCCATACTGTTATTCGATGCTGAATAATTAAATCATACCAATGCTTAGGCTCTTTTATTATTTTCTGATCCGGAAATATGATTGTTCCTCCAGCTGCAAGCATACCGAAAATATCGTAAACTGACAAATCAAAACTCAACTCTGATATAGCTAGGACTTTATCTTCTTTGCTAATATTAAACTTATTATTAACAGAAGTAATCGTATTAACAGCATTTTTATGTGATATAGTTACACCCTTGGGTTTCCCTGTACTGCCTGAAGTAAAAATCACATAAGCAACATCCTCTAAATTTATTTTAGAAAATTTTCCTTCAGCCACTTTCGGTTGATATTTAATAACATCTTCAATAATCAACCAATTGTATTTAAACTCAAGATTGCTCTCTTTAATGGATCTATTAAATTCAAGTTGTGATATCAATACAGTATTAACTAACCCTTCTTCTAATACCTCATCAATTCGACCTTTTGGCCAATCCATGTTTATTGGTAAATATGCTGCGCTTGATTGTATAATACCCAATATAGACACAACTTGTTGATAACCTTTTTCACTCAACACACCAATTAAACAATTAGATTTACACAATCCATGATCATGTAAATACCTAGCAATATGATAACTAGATCGTTTTATGTCATGATAAGTATATATGCCCTTAGTATCTACGAGTGCAATTCTTCTTAGTTTTTGACTTAGATTTGATAAACAGAGATCAAATAGGTTTAGTGTTACTGATGGTTGAAAATTGCTGTTTGCTTTATCAATAACAGCTTTGTCCTTCTCTGAAAGACCTATCTCTGGCAATGCCTTTTGCCAATCTAATTCCGCCAAGCTTTCTATCAAATTGCAATAATCAGCGTGCATTTGCTTAATAATTACAGGATCAAATAATTGCTCCACATAATCCCATTCAGCAACAAAACCTTCTTCAGTTTGATAAGCTTTATTATCTAAATATACTTGTGACGTTTGAGTAATGGAATAACCAACGCCTATATAATCCTCAAAAGAAGATTTAAAATTTTTATTTCCCAACACACTGGTTAAAACCACTGGAGATAAAGATTGATTTTGAGCCATACCTAACTCTTTGCGAATCAACCTCTGGAAATCAACACCATCAAATAGGTTATTTTCAATATCTTCCCATAACTCAGCATGAACTGCATGAATGTCAGTCTGAATATCTCCTTCAATATTTCGCTTAAAATTAAACAATTCTAGTACAGTAAAATCGCCTAAAATATCATTCACTTGCTCATGTAAAGGTAAGCGATTAAATAAGGTTAAGTTCACACAAAACTTAGGTTCACCACTCCATTTAGATAAAATTTGTCCATACACATACAAAACAACAGAAGTCAAACTTACATTATAGTATTTTGCTTTATTTTCAATTTTTTGCCATTGCGTTTGAGAAATCGTTTTAGTTAAACGTACAAACTTAGGATGACTCACATTACTTGGATTGACAAGCATCGGCAATTTAGTATCAAAATTATACTCATTTAATTTTTTAGCCCAGTATTGTTCTGCTTCAAAATAAAATTTGCTTGATCTAACTTCTTTATATTTCAATGTATAGTCTCTAAAATTAATCTTTAGCTCAGGTAATTCAACTTGCTCCATCTCTTCAGCATTATATAGTTGGGCTAACTCATTAAAGAACATCCCCATACTGGTCGCATCCATGATTAAAGCATCGAAACTCCAATGTAAAATATAGTGATCTTCAAATTGGCTAATTTCATAATCAAACAAGGGCCATTGGTGAACTTGATATACCTTATGAGATAAACGACTACGAATAGCCTCTAGCTCAAATTGATCAACTTTACCATGCACAATAACATTATAATTTTCGACGTTAGGTAAAATATATTGAGCATCATCTTTAATTATTGTTCTTAGTGCATCATGGCGTTGAATAAGCTTATTAACTGCTGCTTCAAATCGATAACTATCAATTTTACTAAATAATAATTCTGAATAACAATGCGTAGATACATTACCCATCTCAAAGTTATCTAATCGCCCATATAGATAAGCTTGCTGGATGTTTGTTAAGTCAAACGGCTCATTTACATTAATATTGCCTTCAGTAATCAAATAATCTTGATAATAGAAACAACCTAAAGATTTTTTGATTAAATTAGCTAATTTTGCAAGCGTTCTAAATTTAAAGACATCTTTAATAGAGAGTTGAGAACCCAATTTAACATTTACTAGACTTACAAAACGAATCGCTAGAATAGAGTTACCACCAATTTTAAAAAAATCATCTTCAACACCTACTTTTTTAAGATTTAAAACTTCTTCCCAAAGAGTGCATAATTTTTTTTCTAAGTCTGTAGTCGGTGCTACAAAACTATTTTCATTGATAAACTCAGGTTCAGGCAACGCCTTTCTATCTAATTTACCATTTATAGTAAGAGGTAGCTTTTCTAATAGTATGTAGTGCTCCGGAATCATATAATTTGGCAACTTAGTACTTAAATACGACTTAAGTTCTTTTCCTAATTTATTTTCCAGCAATTTAGAGCTGACCAATGGGTTGTTAGCTAAGTCTGTTTTTTGGACATTGTGCTTAAAATCAATACAAACTCTTAGATTTACACCATTGGTCTCTTTGTACCCAATAATATTAAGATATAATGGGTTATGGATATCTAATAATAATTTAAGCTTATAGCCTTTTTCTTCTACTTTTTCTATTATTTCGTTAAGGCTTAATATATTATCACAATCGCTTTTACTTATTGCCAGCTCATTGTTATAGAACTTATTATATTCTAGATAGTCTTGTACAATCCTTTTATTTAAGTATTTTACAATGAAATAATCAGAGTTAGTCTGTGCATTAGCATAACCAGCAAAATCTGTTATTTTAACGATTTGAGATTCATCTATGTTAATACTAGAATTTCTATTGTGATCACTTTCTTTCTTTTTGTTAATATATAGTATTACATCATACCTATAATTATTCATCTCATGATTAGCTTTACCTATCTTAGGCATAACTTCTACATGTGTAATAAATTTATTTAAGTTTTTTAAACATATAAAATATTCTGGGGCAACGAGCAATTCATTATCTCTCTTTGCTAAATAGTCTACCTCCTTAGTTGTTGTTTCGCCTTTATAGTTTAATACTGAATAATGAAAACATTTTAATAATCTGTAATCTCTTATATCCCCAATAAATAACTGTCCTACATCTTTCATATTAGATATCAGTTCTGTGATAACTAATTCTAGATAATCTAAATTTGGAAAGTATTGAACTACTGAATTCATGACTACTGTATCATAGGTTTTTTCAAACACCTCATATGGCAACTCATTCGCCGCACAAACATAAGTAGAAACTTTATTACCATACCCAAACTGCCTAACAACATCATTAGTGTAATCTATAACATTTTTAGAAAAATCAGTCGCATAATAATAATCACAACCATCAATTACGTTAAATAAAACTAGCCCACTACCACTACCAACCTCTAATATTACCTTTGGCTTTAACTCTTTAATCCTATCTGTTGTCGCATTTATCCATTCCAGCATATCTGTTTTATCTATCGGCTTTTCCGTATATGAGCTATTCCAGCCTTTTATGTTTTGCTTAAAATTATCAATATCCAATGATAAATATTCTGATTCATAAACGGTTTCCCATTTATTTATAAAGCCCTCTGTGTCAGTCTTTTTTAAATTTAATGCTTTTACACAGTACGCTATTAAGTATTTATTTCCAGTTTTATTACCATTGTTGTCTGCATGCTCCTTAACAATCACTATGCTTTGCTTTATTCCTTTATAGTTTGACAGAACACTTTCTATTTCTCCTAATTCAATCCTGTATCCCCTAAGTTTAATCTGAAAATCATTACGCCCTATATACTCTAAATTACCATTAGATGTCCACCTTACTAGATCTCCAGTTTTATACAACTTCTCATTTTTACCAAATATCTTTTTGTTTTCAGTCTTAAATGGGTTATCAATAAATTTTTCAGCTGTTAATTCAGGCCTATTTAAATAGCCCCTAGCCAAACCTACTCCCCCTAAGTACAACTCACCTATTGCACCAATAGGCAAAGGGTTCAAATTTCTATCCAATACGTAGCAAACTGTATTATAAATAGGAGAACCTATTAAATTTACATTCCCTTCTATTATTTTTGTACCTGTTGCATATATGGTTATTTCTGTTGGCCCATAATAATTGTATAGGTTGCATTGCGTTGACCAGTATTTACCCGTAACTGAATTACATGGTTCTCCAGCATACACTATACCAAATAGTGTAGTGTATTTAATCTTTGGCAAATCAGACAATAGCACTGGAGGTAGATATACATAATTAATACTATTTTTTAAAATATATTTACTAATCAACAACGGATCTCTTCTGACCTCTTCACTGAGTAGGTGCAACACACCTCCTCTGCACAGCACAACAAAAAATTCTGACACAGAGACATCAAAAGTGTATGATGTCCAGGCCGTTACTTTATTTCCTTTTTTAAAATCATATATTTTGTCCAATGATAATATAGTATTTAATACGCTCTTATGTTCAATCATAACTCCTTTTGGATTACCCGTTGTACCTGATGTATATATGACATAGGCTAAATTCGCACTTGTTGTAACAGTTTTTGGGTTAGAATCAGCTTGCAACAATAATTGCTCTTGCATTTCTTGACTATCTATTACCAATACTTTTTTTCGTTGATTAGCATTCATATCAGATAAATTAACATTTATTTTAATTAGCTTTTTTAATCTCTCTTCATGCACTGCATTTGTTAAAACCACTTTACCACCGGTGTCTTTAAGTATATATTGGATTCTCTCGTCAGGATAACTTGGGTCTATAGGGACATATGCACCCCCTGCCTTTAATACTGCAAGAATAGCTATTAACATATGTTCATTTCTATCTAAACATAATAATACTAATGTATCAGCTTTAATTTTTTGATTTTTAATTAGATAATTTGCCAATTTATTAGATAATTTATTCAGTGTTTTGTATGATATTTCCTTCTCATTGTAAACCATCGCGATGTTATCAAGATGTATTTCCACCTGTTCTTCAAACAGTTTATTTATTGTTTTATCGTCGGGATAAACTCTATCTGTTTGATTCCATCGACACATTATCTTGTCGTATTGTTTCTGATCTAAATAATTTATATTTTTTATTTTTGTTTGGCCTTGCTTTAATCTATTCTTTGAAAGCATAGCTAATTGATATAATATGTTTGTATATGTTTTTACATATTGACTAATTGTTTCCTCTGCATATAGGCTAACTGCATAATTAAATAATCCTCTTAGCTGCAACTGACTATCATCTATAAATAGAGCTGTGTCAAATTTTGTAACATTAAATATGCTACTTGCAGTTTGATGCCCATGTAATACATTAAACAGATCGGTATCAATATTATCTGTTGATTTATTTTCTTTATTATAAAGCATACCTCCAAAACTTTGCACAGTGAACATTACTTGAAATATTGGATGCCTACTGGTGTCTTTATTTACATCCAATTCTTCTACTAATCTTTCAAAAGGTAAATCTTGATGTAATTGAGCTTCTACTACTTCTTGACCAATTCTTTGAATAAATTCTATTATTGATACATTGGAGTCTATTTTTGTCCTTAGTACTAACACGTTTACAAAAAATCCAATTAAGTTTTCTATCTGATTATAATGTCTATTCGCGATAGGAGCACCTAGTACAATATCGTCTTGATTACTATAAGCTCCTAACATCAGATAATAACCACTTAAGAGTAGACTATATAAGCTCACATTTAGCTCTTTAGCCAGTTCTCTTAATTTTCTAGATGTATCTTCTACAATCTCAAAATGGATATATGAACCTTTGTAATCGATCTGGCTTGGTCTTTTTTTATCAGTAGCTAAATTTAATGTCTCATAACCATATAATTTCTTCTTCCAATAATTTAACTGTTCATCTAATTTTTTACCGCTCAAATAATTTCTTTGCCATAAAGCAAAATCCTTATATTGGATATTTAATTCTGGTAAGCTTAGCTCAGAATCTAAGCCTTGAAAACGCTCTAAATGATATTTATAATATGCACGTAAATCCCTTAATAGTATATCAAGAGACCAGCCATCAAAAGCTATATGATGAATATTTATGCTTAAGTAGCACTGTGCTGTATTTATGCTGTTATCAACAGCCATCTTGTATATACAAACTCTAATTGGATATTTAGTACTTAAATCGTATACATGATTTATTTCCTTACTAAGTTCTATATCTAATATTGAATGATTTATTATATTTATCTCGTTTATCTCTAGTGGATATTCTTTTTCATCTATCACCAATTGATAACCTTTTCCTTCAGCACTTTCTTTGATTAAAGTTCTCAGTATTTCGTGTCTAGCCACAACGCTATTAATACTAGATTTTAATATTTCTAAATTAATCTTATTAGATAGTCTAAATATCATAGGAACATTATAAGCATTAGTACCTTGCTCATATTTTTCAATAAACCATAATCTCTCTTGAGCAAAAGATAATATTTGCTCCTCACTTTTAATAAAAATAGACTTATTTATTATTATCGTATCCTCGACATTTTGTGAAAGATAGTGAGACAGCTTCTTTATGCTATTATGCTTAAAAATTGTTGACAGTATGATGTTACTGCCTACTTCAGTATTTAACTTCCCTAACAGTCTTATGGCTAAAATACTATTACCGCCGAGCCTAAAAAAATCCTCTTCTATTCCTATTTTATCAGCAGGCAAATCTAATATTTCTGCCCAAACCTTACAAACTCTTTTTTCCAATTCATTTCTGGGTGCCACATAGGTATCAATATTTGTAAATTTAGGATCGGGTAATGCCTTTCTATCAATTTTACCGCTGGCAGTCAATGGGAAACTGTCCACTCTTACCAAAGCACTAGGGATCATATAACTTGGCAATTTAATTGATAGCTGATTTAGAATATAATCATCTTTTACTTCAATATCAGACACAAAATAAGCGACTAAGTATTTATTACTCTTTGCTCGTTTCGCTAAAACAACAGCTTGTTTAATGTGTTCAATAGAAATCAATGCATTTTCTATTTCACCCAACTCTATTCTATACCCTCTTATTTTTACTTGAAAATCTTCTCTACCGACATACTCTAAATTGCCTTCAGGCAACCATCTAACAAGATCCCCTGTTTTATATAATCTAGTATACCCCTTTAAAATATCTTCTTCAGTTGCAAATGAGTTTACTATAAATTGTTCTGCTGTAAGCTTTGGTTTATTTAAATACTCACGAGCTAGACTTGCACCGCTGATATAAAGTTCTCCAATGACTCCTATGGGAACTAATTTTTTGTTAGAATCTAAAACATAGCATTTTATGTTATTTAATGCTTTACCAATATTAGCACTGATATCGCCGTCTTTATATTCATGCATTGTTGCACACACGGCACTCTCAGTTGGACCATATGCATTTATAAAAACTCGACCTCTATTCCACTTAGCTAAAATTTCATCATTACAATTATCTCCTCCTGTAAGCAAATATTTTAAGCATTCCAGATTTTGTGTTGGTAATATATTTAAAATGGTGGGGGGTAACAATGCCAAATTTATTTTTTGGGTCGAAATATATTTATTTAAACACTCCATACTTAACCTTGTTTTATTTGAAACGATATTTAATTTAGCACCAAAAGCTAAAGAACTAAAAATTTCCCATACTGACGCATCAAAAATTATTGAGGCGAATTGTAAAACCTGAGTCTCATTATTTATATTTAATTTTTCTTTTTGAGAAAAAATAAGATTATTCAAACTTTCATGAGATACACAAACTCCTTTGGGCTTACCTGTGCTACCAGAGGTATAGATAACATAAGCTAAATCTGTTGTTTTGTTTTGAACTTCCAGATTTTTTGCTTCTTGATTTTCATAACAATTTGAATCTAATACTACTAAATTAATATCTGTTATTTCCTCTAATCTTTCTTTTAAATGTGATTGCGTTAAAACAAGTTTTGTTTGGCTGTCTTCTAAAAGATAATAGATACGATCACTTGGATACTCAGGATCAATCGGCAAATAAGCTGCTCCTGATTTCAGAATACCTAATATTCCAATGATCATTTCTAAACCTTTATCTAAACACAGTCCAATTATGGTGTCTGATTTAATGCTTGTTTGAGTTTGCAAATATCTTGCCACTTGATTAGATTTGACATTTAGCTCTGCATAAGTGAGTTGTTCCTCTTCAAAAATAATAGCTATATTAGCTGGTTCTTTTGAAACTTGTGCTTCGAATAATTGATAAACCGTTTTGTCTTTTGGGTATTCTTTATCTGTTTGATTCCAGTCTATGACGAGTTGTTGATATTCATCTTTACTCAACAAACAATAGTCTTTAATTTGTTTTTCTTGGTTATTAACCATTTGGTCTAGAACGATTAAATAATGATTAACCATTCTTTCTATCGTTGATTTCATAAAAAGTGATGTTGCAAAGTTAAATGTTCCTTGTATTTCACTTTTAGAATCATCTATAAAACAACTCAAATCAAACTTAGCAATTGAATTGCTACTTAAGTCAATACTTTTGAATAAACTATTTTTAACCTTATCATCAAAAGACTGTATGGAAAACATTACTTGGAATATTGGATGTCTTGAAATATCTTTTCCCACCTTTAGTTCTTCAACTAATTTTTCGAAAGATAAATCTTGATGTCTGTGCGCTTCAATTAAATTATGTTGAACTTGAAATATAAACTCTAAAATATTTTTCTTTTGATCAACATTTTCACGTAAAGCCAAACTGTTCACAAAAAATCCAATTAAGTCTTGAATTTCAGAATAATGTCTATTGGCTATAGGTGTTCCTAATACAATATCCTCTTGAAAACTATATTTATTTAATAAAATATAAAAACCTGATAATAAAGTTGCATACATTGAGCAACCCTGTTTTTTCGATAAAATTCTTAATTGTTCAGATAAAGATTCATTAATACTAAATAAAACATCATCGCCAGCATAAGATATTTCTTTAGGTCTTGACCTGTTTATTGGTAAAACAAGAGGCTCATACCCTCGGAGTTTTTCTTTCCAATAGGCTAATTGTTGTTGCAAAATTTCCCCTTGTAAATATTCTCTTTGCCATACACTAAAGTCCTTATACTGGATAGGTAAAATTGGTAAATTCTTACTATAATAAAAAGCATCGATTTCTTTAAATAAAATATCCATGGACCATCCATCAGAGGCTATGTGGTGGATATTTATTAAAAGATATGTTGTATTTATTCTGTTATAAAAATTGACTCTTATTGGAAAATCTTTTTGTAAATCAAAAGGGATATTAATATCCTGATCTATTTGCTTATCGATATCTGTTTCATTATAATTGTATTCGTTAATCTTAAGTGCACCATCAATAACGACTTGATAATATTGCTCTTTTTCATGCTTGAAAATCGTTCTTAAAATTTCGTGTCTATAAACAACTTGTTGTATTGCATACTTTAATTTTTCTTTATCTACACCTGCTTGTAGCTCAAGAAGTACAGGAACATGGTAAGCATTGGTCCCTTGTTCATATTGCTCTATAAACCATAATCTTTCTTGCGCAAAAGACAAAGGATGGGCTGTAGCATTGAGGTCTTTAAAAATTTTAGTGGCACAAAAGATTTCTTCACTTAATATATTATTTTTAGTTAAAAAATCTATTAGATCTTGTTTTTGCTCTTTTAATTCGGCCTTGGTAACTTCATCTCTTATGGTTTCAAAAACTGAAGCTTTAAGCACTCCTTTTTCTAACCATAAAGCAGACTTATTCTTTTTAAACTTGTGTATTATTTCACTAATCATATTTCCCATATCTCATTATTAACATTTTCTAATCGTTTACTCTTGCGCAGTATATTACTCATCATGTGTATAGATGAATATTTCAATATATCTGCTATTGCTATGTGATAACTGAGCGATTTCTTTATTTGGTGAGCTAATTTTATGGCTAAAATAGAGTTACCACCTATTCTAAAAAAATTATCAGTAACACCCACTTTTTCTAGGTTTAAAACCTCTTTCCAGATTTGACAAAGCTTTATCTCTAAATCTGTTGTTGGCGCTACAAAAGCAGTTTCATTTATGAAAACTGGACTAGGCAATGCTCTGCGATCCAATTTTCCATTTACTGTTAAAGGAAATGAATCCATTCTAACGAAATAATTAGGGATCATATAATTAGGTAAGCTTTTAGATAAATATATCGATAGTAATTCAAATGAGAGCTCTGTGCTAGATATATAATAGCCAACCAAATATTTATCCTCATCATTAAAAGTTTCTCGTTCCCTTACTAAAACACATGCCTGTTTTATTTCAGGGTAACTCGACAAAGCTTGTTCAATTTCACCAAGTTCAATTCTTAATCCACGAATCTTTACTTGAAAGTCATTCCGACCAATATATTCAAGGTATCCATTGGATAACCACCGTACGAAATCTCCCGTCTTATATAAACGCGTATAACCTTTTTCATTATCCGACCTGCTTGCAAATGTGTTTTTGATAAATTTAGCTTTATTTATTTCAGGACGATTTAAGTAACCATTAGATACACCTGCTCCACCTATGTGCAACTCTCCAGCCACACCTATCGGTACAGGATAACCAAATGGATTTAAAACGTAAGCTCTTGTGTTGGGTATAGGTTTTCCTAATGGAATACATAACCCGCTCATCAAATCATTACGACAAATACGATGATAAGTTATTAAATCTGTACATTCAGTCGGACCATAAGTGTTGACAACCTGAACGCTATCATATCTATTATAAAATTTGATGATTTTTTCTTCTGCAATAGGTTCTCCACCAAGAAATATCCATTTTAATGATGACATCTGTTTTTGATTTAATTCATCTTGCTCAATAAGTGGGTAAAATCCACTTGGTGTGCAATTGATACTTGTTATGTAATGACTTTTAATGTATTCATTTATGTAACAAGCATCATATACTTCACTTGAAGTAATATGCAACTCGCCACCTGTACATAAAGTTGAAAAAACATTTTTATATGTTAAGTCAAAGCTAAAAGAAGAAACGATTAGGCACCGTTCCTTATCATTAAAATCAAATTCATTCGTAAAATTGCTAATAAGATTTACAAAACCTGTATGTAATAATAGTGATCCTTTAGGCTTTCCTGTAGTGCCTGAAGTGTAGAGTACATACATATAAGCTGTTTGAACGCCCGTTAAAGGCAAATTTTCAATTTGTTGATTAGTGTAAGATTCACTGTCAAAAGTTATTAAACTAATATCTGCATAATCTAATTTTTCTAATCTCGGCATGAGGTTAGGCTGTGTTACTAGTAAATAACTATTTGTGTCTTCTAACATGTAGCTTATCCGTTCATTCGGATAGCTTGTATCTATCGGCACAAAAACACTACCAGCTTTCAATACCCCTAAAATAGCTATGATTAACTCCAAACCTCTATCTAAACATAAAGCAATCGAAGCATCTTGCTTGATACATTTCTGCGATTGTAAAAACCTTGCAAATTGATTGGCTTTAGCATTTAACTCAGCGTAAGTGAGATGCTGGCCTTCAAATACAACGGCTACATTAGATGGCGTTTTTGAAGCTTGTTCTTCAAACAATTGATGAATGGTTTTATCTTTCGGATAATCTTTATCTGTTTGATTCCATTGTACTACTATTTTTTCATACTCGGAATGTGTTAAACTCGATATGTTATTATGCCTATTATTTAGGTTATGTAGTAACTCGCTTAACAATAATTTTATTTTCCCCAAATTGTAATTTGCTTTCTCTTCACTTAAAATTTTTCGATCTGACTTCATCTGTAAGACAAGTTTATTCTCTTGCTCATAAGCTAATATGCTCAAAGGGTAATTAAGCTTTTCTATGGTATATCTGAATTTTGATATCAAAATATTTTTATCAACAGCTTTTGAAATTTTAGGCAATGGATAGTTTTCAAATATAAATAAACTATGGAATAACCTCTTGCCATTTTGTTGCAGACTCGTTAAGTTAGCGAAACTATGGGCATTAATATCTGTTATTTCTTGGTGAACTATCTTTATCTGCTGCAACACTGTATTTTGATTATCCCAATTAATAATTAAAGGCAAAGTGTTAATATGCAACCCGACACTTTCTTCTATCCCCAATATTGGAAGATCTCGACCAGAAATGATAGTGCCAACAATCGTTTGACTGTCCTGTGTATAAATCTGAATTAATTTGTGCCATGCAAACTGTACTAATGTGTTTAAAGTTAACCCCTCAGATTTGATTAACTCTTTTATTTTCAGGTATAGCTCTCCCGTAATTTCCATTATCACATCATAAGTGCTATCTAAATATTTAACATCATCTAAGTCTTTCTTTTGTGATAATAGTGGACTCAAATCATTTGCTTGCTGAATAGTTGATATTTTTGCTTGCCAATATTTTTCAATAAAGCTACGATTCTTTGCATAGTGCCTTTGTGTTTCTAAATACGCATTATCTACCACAACATTTATAATGTTTTTTTTCTGCAAATCATAATAGTTTTGATGAATTGTACTTAATAACAGTGGCTCACTCCAACCATCTAAAACACTATGATGTGCTGACTTTATAATAGTATAATAGTTCTTTGCTTGTTTAATAATATATAGCCTCAACAGACAAGGTTTGGTTAAATCAAAAGGAATATTTCTATCTTCCGCCTGTAGATCGATAATATATTTTTCTTTTTCAGTTTTTGAAAAATCATTTATATCTAAAATTTGGCAATTTAGTTTTGCACCCAGATAAATTATTTGAATCACTTCTTCTTCCCAGTTAAAGGCTGTTCGAAGTATTGGATACTTTTTAATGGTAAGTTCCCATGATTTCACATAATCTTCAATATTTAATTCTTGCATATAATCAAATACAGTTTGCACTCGATAAGCATCATCTTCTGGCTGGCTTAAAGCATGATAAATAAACCCTTGTTGCAAACTATTTGCTAGATAAATATCTTCTATTTGATTATCTTTTTCACTACTGATTCTATTTAATAGTGCTTGAGAAATATTTATTGTTGAGAAATCACTAGGGGTATATTTGCAAACTTGACGATCAATAATATCTTTGCAGTGTAATATAATTTCTTCTAAGTTATGCTGAAAGTTATTAGCTAAAGCCATAGTATTTTTTTCACCTAGCTTTGTCACAATACTGAATCTTAGTTCACCTTCCAGAACCCAGCCATTAATATTAATAATATTAGTATCTATATTCTCTGTATGCATCGCAATACCTGAATTTTCAGATACGATATGCCAATATGCATCCTGTGTATCAAATTGACCTAAATAGTTAAAGCTTATGGGGGGTAAATTCATAAGTTCATTTGGGAAAATTACACCGAACCCTATGCCTTTATTAGGGATAGCTCTTAAACTTTCTTTAATATGTTGAATGCTGGCTTCTAAATTTTCTTGCAGTGCTAATCTAACAGGATACATGGTCGTAAACCAGCCAACTGTTTTACTATGATCTATTGTTTCGTAGATATTTTCTCTACCATGTCTCTCTAAAGTAATAACCTGAGTAGATTCTTTATTCCAACTTTGCAAGGCCAAAGCTATTGCTGTTAGTAATAAATCATCCACTTCCGTGTGATAAGCTTTATTAGCCTCTTTTAATAAACTTCTTGTTTTTTCTTTGTTAATTTTTATGGTGGTAAATTTTACACCTTTTTCTATTATATTGTATTGAGGCATAGTTTTTAATACATTACCCCAATAATTTTTTTCTTGCGCATTTTTTTCTGGATATAACAATAATTCATTAACCCACTGCCTATAACTACTTAATTTGTTTTTTAACTTTTCTTGATGATATAAAGACTTAAAGTCTTCAATTAATATTCTCCAAGAAACCGAATCAACAATTAAATGATGTAAAGCAAAAAATAGTCTGGCACTTTGGTCTTTATATCCTTCTATATATGCAACATTCCACAATGGCCCTTTTTTCACATTAAAATGACTTTGCCAATCGGTCAATCTATCACTTATTGTCTCCTCTGTTAAATTTTCAATATTTAAATACTTTAACTGAGGGATATCTATTATTCCTAAATATTCTTGGTGATTCTCAGTATATACTGCTCTTAATATATCATGTTGCTCAGTAAGCTTTTGAATAATATCCTGTAATTTTCCTATTTCTAGTTTTGGAACTTTAACTATAAAACTTTGATTCCAATGGTTAAAATTTTTAAATTCTTTGTTTTTTACTTTATAGAAAAACCATTTTTGAATGGGGAGGAGATCAAATTCACCTTTTAATATTCCTTGTTCTGATAAACACTCAGTTTTATTGATGCCCGACACTATAAACATAGAGAGTTTCTGAATGGTTCTATATTCAAAAATATCTCTAACACTACAGTTTAAATCATGTTTTCTAAGCCTTGAACTTAATTGAATACTTAAAATGGAGTCTCCACCTATTCTAAAAAAATCATCTCCAATACCGACTTTATCAAGATTCAGGATTTCCTGCCAAAGTTGGCATAATCTTAATTGCAAGTCAGTTGTCGGTGCTATATATCGATCTTTATTGAGATAATCAGGTTCTGGCAACGCCTTTATATTTAATTTACCGTTAGCAGTCAATGGAAAACTATCTACTCTTTTCAGAGCAATAGGCACCATATAATTTGGCAATTGAGCTGATAGTTCATTTAAAATATGTTCTTGGTTTATTTCTAAATCAGACACAAAATAAGCAATCAAACGTTTATTATCTTTTTCTTCTTTTACCAAAACAACAGCTTGTTTAATGTGTTCAATAGAAATTAAAGCATTTTCTATTTCACCCAACTCTATTCTATACCCTCTTATTTTTACTTGAAAATCTTCTCTACCGACATACTCTAAATTGCCTTCAGGCAACCATCTAACAAGATCCCCTGTTTTATATAATCTAGTATACCCCTTTAAAATATCTTCTTCAGTTGCAAATGAGTTTACTATAAATTGTTCTGCTGTAAGCTTTGGTTTATTTAAATACTCACGAGCTAGACTTGCACCGCTGATATAAAGTTCTCCAATGACTCCTATGGGAACTAATTTTTTGTTAGAATCTAAAACATAGCATTTTATGTTATTTAATGCTTTACCAATATTAGCACTGATATCGCCGTCTTTATATTCATGCATTGTTGCACACACGGCACTCTCAGTTGGACCATATGCATTTATAAAAACTCGACCTCTATTCCACTTAGCTAAAATTTCATCATTACAATTATCTCCTCCTGTAAGCAAATATTTTAAGCATTCCAGATTTTGTGTTGGTAATATATTTAAAATGGTGGGGGGTAACAATGCCAAATTTATTTTTTGGGTCGAAATATATTTATTTAAACACTCCATACTTAACCTTGTTTTATTTGAAACGATATTTAATTTAGCACCAAAAGCTAAAGAACTAAAAATTTCCCATACTGACGCATCAAAAATTATTGAGGCGAATTGTAAAACCTGAGTCTCATTATTTATATTTAATTTTTCTTTTTGAGAAAAAATAAGATTATTCAAACTTTCATGAGATACACAAACTCCTTTGGGCTTACCTGTGCTACCAGAGGTATAGATAACATAAGCTAAATCTGTTGTTTTGTTTTGAACTTCCAGATTTTTTGCTTCTTGATTTTCATAACAATTTGAATCTAATACTACTAAATTAATATCTGTTATTTCCTCTAATCTTTCTTTTAAATGTGATTGCGTTAAAACAAGTTTTGTTTGGCTGTCTTCTAAAAGATAATAGATACGATCACTTGGATACTCAGGATCAATCGGCAAATAAGCTGCTCCTGATTTCAGAATACCTAATATTCCAATGATCATTTCTAAACCTTTATCTAAACACAGTCCAATTATGGTGTCTGATTTAATGCTTGTTTGAGTTTGCAAATATCTTGCCACTTGATTAGATTTGACATTTAGCTCTGCATAAGTGAGTTGTTCCTCTTCAAAAATAATAGCTATATTAGCTGGTTCTTTTGAAACTTGTGCTTCGAATAATTGATAAACCGTTTTGTCTTTTGGGTATTCTTTATCTGTTTGATTCCAGTCTATGACGAGTTGTTGATATTCATCTTTACTCAACAAACAATAGTCTTTAATTTGTTTTTCTTGGTTATTAACCATTTGGTCTAGAACGATTAAATAATGATTAACCATTCTTTCTATCGTTGATTTCATAAAAAGTGATGTTGCGAAGTTAAATAATCCTTGAATTTCATCTTTAGAATCATCCATAAAACAACTGAAATCAAACTTAGCAACAGAATGGTTATTTAACTTAAAATCTTTAAATAGCTTCTTTTCAATATTATCCCCAAAAGATTGGACACTAAATACCACCTGAAAAATTGGATGTCTTGATGTGTCTTTTTCTATCTTTAGCTCTTCAACCAATTTTTCAAAGGGTAAGTCTTGATGCTTTTGAGCAGCTATTAAGTTATGCTGAACTTGAGATATAAACTCTAGAACATTGCATTCCTGATCAATATTCTCTCGTAGAGCTAGGCTATTGACAAAAAACCCTATTAAATCTTGGATCTCTGAATAATGTCGATTAGCGATGGGAGTTCCTAATACAATGTCATTTTGTCCACTATATTTATTGAGCAAAATATAAAAACCGGATAGCAAAACTGCATACACTGAACAACCCTGTTCTCTTGACAAAGCCCTTAGTTGAGTTGATAAACACTGATTAATACTAAATAAAACATCATCACCCAAATAAGATATTTGCCTAGGTCTTAATTTGTCGGTGGATAATGCAAGAGGCTCATAACCTTGCAATTTTTTCAACCAATAGCTTAATTGTTTTTCTAGCACTTTCCCTTGTAAATATTCTCTTTGCCATACGCTAAAGTCTTTATAATGAATCGGTAGTGCTGGTAAATCTTTACCATAATAAAGGGCATTAATTTCTCTAAAGAAAACATCCAAAGACCAACCATCAAAGGCTATATGATGGACATTGACTAAAAGATAATTTGCATTTTTTTTATCATAAAAACTGATCCGTATTGGAAATTCTTTTTGTAAATTAAAAGGTGTCTGTATTTCCTTTTCTAGTTGCTTATCAATGTTTGTTTCTATATGGCTATATTCATTAATATGAATTGCGTGATTAATAGCAATTTGATAGTATTTTGTCTCTTCTTGCTTAAAGACCGTCCTTAAAACTTCGTGCCTCTGAATAACTTGTTGGATTGCATTCTTTAATTTATCTTTATTTATTCCTTCTTGCAACTCAAGCAATATAGGAAAATGGTAAGCATTAGTTCCTTGTTCATATTGTTCTATAAACCAAAGACGTTCCTGTGCGAAAGATAGTGGATATTGCTCTAAACATTTTGGCCTAATTACTATATCTACAGCGTCATTTGAACTTAAATGATCTACCAAGTTTAATATAGTTTTATATTTAAAAATATCAGCTATAGCTAAATTATAATCTAGCAATTTTCTTATTTGATGCGATAGTTTTATTGCTAAAATAGAGTCCCCACCTATTCTAAAGAAATCGTCTGTAATACCTACCTTGTTAACATTTAAAATTTCTTTCCAAATATGGCATAATCTTATTTGTAAATCTGTTCTAGGTGCTACAAAACTATCTTTATTCGCGAAATCAGGCTCAGGTAATGCATTTCTATCTAATTTACCATTTGAAGTTAAAGGAAACTTTTCCAATCTAATATAATGATTAGGCAGCATATACGCTGGTAGATATCTTGATAAGTAAGATTTATATTGCTCACAATCTCCGCTTTTAGTATTCCGGTTTGTAATCAAATACGCAATCAATTGATTATTTTTGATAATTACTAATGATTTCTCTATATCTTCTATCATTTTAAGCCTAGAAGATATCTCTTCCAATTCAACTCTGTAACCATTTAATTTAACTTGCTGGTCCTCTCTGCCCTCAAATGTCATATAACCAAAATTATTCCATTTACCGAGATCACCTGTTTTGTATAATCTACCTAGTAGCTTATGTTGAATAAAACTTGTATTACTTTTCTCTTCATCATTCCAGTAGCCTAATGCAACCCCCTCTCCACCAATATAAATTTCGCCAATGACATCAATAGGGCAATGTTCTCTAACACTATTAAGAACATACATCTTTTGGTTTGGCATTGCATACCCATAAGGGATGGAGGTCCAATCTGGTTTAATTTTATCAATTTCATACCATATTGACCAAATAGAACCTTCAGTTGCACCACCCAAACTCATCACAGTAGTGCGTGGATTGTGCATCTTGATTTGCTCGGGTAATGTTACCGGAATCCAATCGCCACTCATTAGCACCACTTTGAGTGTATCTAATATCTTATCAGTGTCATTAACATAATCAATTAATAGCTGCATGACTTGGGGTACGCTATTCCATATTGTTATTTGATGTTGAGTAATTAAATCATACCAATGCTTAGGCTCTTTTATTCTTTCCTGGTCTGGAAAAACGATTGTTCCTCCAGCTGAAAGCACTCCGAAAATATCATAAACTGATAAATCAAAGCTCAACTCTGATAATGCTAAGACTTTATCAAAGGCGCCAATGTTAAAGCGTTTATTAATCGCTTCAATAGTATTCACAGCACCCTTGTGCGAAATCGTCACGCCTTTGGGTTTGTTTGTAGTTCCAGATGTGAAAATAACATAAGCAACATCATCTATGTCTACCTTAGCTAAGCTACTCATCATATCTCTTTTTTCAGAGGAATGAACAATCAAATCCTCTATGAGACTGATCTGGTAATTTTCAGCAAAAGCTGTATTCTGTATAACTTCCCATTGATGTCTTGATACAAGTAATTGTTTTACTAACCCTTCTTGTAAAATATCATCTATCCTTCCAATCGGCCAATCGATATGAAGGGGTAAATACCCCGCGCCTGATTTCATGACTCCAAGCGTTGCCACCACTTGTAACGCACCTTTTTCAGATAACACACCTACTAATTCACCTTTATTAACACCTTTTAAATGGAAATGATATGCTATGTTATTACTTGCATTCAAAATTTCTTGATAATTCCATTCACCACTTGCATCAATAACAGCTATACGTTTAGGATCTTCCAAGCAAATATTGACTAATGTTTTTTTAGAATTACTTTGTTCTTGATGATTAGCATTTTTAATAATTTTCTTATCTTCGATAGATATTTGTGGATACTCAATTGTTCGACTCCATTCAGAATCAATAATTTTATCAATGAGCTTAATATAACTTGAAAACATATGGGCAACAAAATTTTCATCTAACAAACTATCAAGGTAATACCAATCAATATGAAGGTCTCCTCTAATTTCTCTAATAATATTATCTAATAAGCATTGAGAAGTCTGTGCTGCTTCATAAACAGGCTGCAAATAGTTTTTATCAATAATTTCTGAGCCATATATATCGTGACCAATAGCACTGGTAAATACGTAAGGTGCTACAGGATAGTCAAAAGTGTATCCATGAAGCTTTCTTAACTCACTAGCAATTGTCATTCCTGAAAAAATTCTATGTTCAAGATCATTCCACAAATCGTTTTGAATTTTTTGAAAATAATCTTTTATTGACATATCATTTAATGGTCGGATAAAACCAAATAATTCCAACGTTGTGAAATCACCTACTAGCGCATTAACCTCTGGGTGAACTTCTGTACGGTTAAATAATGTAATATTCAATAAAATATCTTTTTGTCTACCAAATCTCGATAGAACCATACCATAAAGAGTCAGTACTATAGAAGTTGGACTTAGCTTATGGGCAATGGATTTCTTTTTTAGTTGTTCCCATCGATCACAGCTGATAACCTGATGGAATTTTGAAAAATGCATATCATGAACAACTGTAACATCTTTAAGTAGTGGCAATTGGGGCGCCAGAGGGAGCTTAGGTAATTTGGCAAGCCAATATTGTTGAGCATCATGATATATTTTAGTGTTTTTTCTTGCCTTCTCATAAATTACATAATCGCGAAAACTTAAGCTTAATTTTGCTAATTTTTCCCCTCGATAAAGTTTTATTAAATCTGAAAAAATAATTTTAAGACTATAAACATCTGTTATCAAAGCATCAAAACTAAAATGAATGTACGTTTTACTTTTATTATTCGAAACCCTGATATCAAACAAAGGATAATTCTCTGGATTAAATATCTGATGAGACATTTCTTGACGAGCATTTTCATAATCACACTGCCTAATTTGATATCTATCAATTGACTTTAAGCAAGTTTGCATACCATTTTTAAATTCTGTTCTTAAGGCATCATGACGCATTAAAAGTTTATTCCAAGCTTGCTCAAAACGTTTAAGATCCAATTTCTTAAATAAAAATTCCAAATAAATGTGTGTAGAGATACCACCCAATGTTAGAGATTTTTCTCTTCCAACCAAGTAAGCATGTTGCACTTCAGTTAACTCAAAAGGTTGATATCTATTGACATTATCAATGCTTAACTGGTTTACCACACTTGGATTAGGGATGCATAGCGAAATATTATTTTTTATAACAGAAGCTAACTGCCTTATTTCTAAGTTCTCGAGCAGATCAATAACTTTTAGATGAACACCATATTTTTTCTCAATAGATAAGACCAATGAAGCAAATAGCAATGAATGTCCACCAAGGTTTAAAAAATTGCTACTACAATCTAAATGAACATTGGCAATTGGCAGCAGATCATACCAAAGTGAGGCAATAAATTCTTCTATAGGATCCGTAAAAAGTAACAAAGATTTAGAACGCATTTCATTTAAAACTGGTTTATTAAAACTTGATAACGCATTACGATCTAGTTTTCCGTTAATTGTTAAAGGAAATATATCTATTTTAATAAATTGATTTGGAATCATGTAATCTGGAAGTTTATCAGCCAAGTAATTTTTTAGTGAAACATTAGAAATCTCTTCTGAGGCTGTGTAATACGTCACCAGGTAGTTATCTTCTGCCCTTTCATCTAACAAGACAACTACTTCACTAATCACTGGATGCTGTAATAAAGTTGATTCTATCTCACCAAGTTCTACCCGATAGCCACGTATTTTAACCTGAAAATCATTTCGCCCAATATATTCTAAATTACCATCAGGAAGCCATTTAACCAAATCACCTGTTTTGTAGAGCTTTTTATAGCCTTTTATTTTATCGACTTCTGTAGCAAAAGGATTTGGAATAAAGCGTTCTGTCGTTAATTTTGGATTGTTAAGGTATCCTCGAGCTAAACCCACCCCGCCAATATATAACTCCCCAACTACACCTATTGAAACAGGCTCATGCTGTTCATCTAACACATAAACCTGAGTGTTAGATATAGGTTTTCCAATATTCACTTCTTCAGGGCTAATTACCCTCGTATGTGTGCTACAAACGGTTGCTTCGGTTAAACCATATTGGTTATAAAGTATTGAGCTGCTTGGAATAGCCTTTAGTCCATTTAAATTACTACCACCTGTAAAAATAACTTTCTGTGTTAATTTTTCAGGATAGCTTGATAATATTTGTTTCAGTATGGGACCAGGAATATAGGAAAGGTTTACAGCCTCTTCTTTTACCAATTGAAGAAATGATTCAATATCTTTTTGCTGATTAGAATTTATTATCAATATCTTTGCGCCTTTAGTCAGGCTAGGAAATATCTCACAAACAGAGGCATCAAAAACAAAATTGGCATATTGAGTTGAAACACTTAATTCATCAATTTCAAATAAATAAATAATTTCCTTAACTAAATTTACTAAGCCTCCATGTTCAATCATCACTCCTTTAGGATTGCCTGTGGTTCCAGAGGTATAAATGACATAGGCTAAGTCGGTATAATTTATACATTGTGGCAAGTTCGTCGCTTGCTCTTCTTGGTAATCTCGCTCATCCATAATGACTAGTTGGTAGATATCATTGCTTTTTCTATCTATATTTTTATTTGAATGATTTATAATACCTGTCAGTTTATCTTTCAAATGTGTTTGTGTTAACACAATCTGACTGTGAATATCATCAAGGATGTACTGTATTCTTTCTTTAGGGTAGCTCGGATCTATCGGAACATAGGCTGCGCCAGCTTTAAGGGTTCCTAGTATTGCAATAATTATCTCTAAGCTTCTATCTAAACACAGAGCAATTAAGGTATCCGCTTTAAGATCTTCATTGTTTCTGCTTTTGTATAACTTTCTAATGTGTCTAGCAAGTTGATTGGCTAGTGTATTCAGTTCTTTATAGGTGAGTTGCTTTTCTTCAAAAACGATTGCAGTTTTATCTGGTGTTTTTTCAACTTGCTCTTCAAACAACTGAGAAATTGTTTTATCTTTTAAATAATTTTTATCAGTTTTATTCCAATCATAGACAATATTTTGATAATCATCTCTACTTAAAATATCTTTTTTAGACTCTTGAGCCAGTGAAAATTTTATAATTTCCAAATTAGAGACATTAGCTTTTGATAAAGTGATCAGAGCATCAGTTAATATTTCTACTTCATTGACCACATCACTCGCCATTTCAAGCCTGTAAGCATCTGTTGTAGATTTCAGATTCAAAACACATATTTTTTGTTCAATGACAACTCGTAACACTACTCGCGGGAGGATATCAGGAAATTGATCAACGGCTCTTAAAGCTACATTTTGATCAACAAAGATAATAAAACTATAGGCATAAGCCTCATCTACAATCTCTTCAACATGTTTTAATCGGTGGCCAAGCTCAATCACTTCAGATTCTAAAGCTTGGTATAAATTACTTTCTCCAACAAACAATATATTAAGTACTTCCATTCAATTTTTTCCTATAAATCACATTAAGCTAAATCCAATTTTTTTCTTTTAAATATGGCGACACTATACTATCAACCATACCTGAACTTTCTAATAAAAACAGTATTTGTTTAAGCATGGGATGTTGCTTGCTTGGTTTGAAATTTTTATATGTATCATCAAGCACCTCTTTCGCAGTATTGGCAGATAATCCGATAGCTATTAATATTTTCAAATCAAACTCCATTCGAACTCCTAAGCGTAAATAGCGCTCTAGGAAGTTTGGTAAAATTTTAGCAATTGCTTGTTTATACTCTAGATCAAGGATTTGCCAAATATAAGCCAATAATTTAGAAAATATACCAGAATGTCTTGATTCATCTGATAGGTGATCTTTAATCATTTTCTGAAAAAATGGATGTGTGTCTTCTTTATCTACCATGCTTATGATATCTTTAGTTAAAGTATTCTCGGCTAAACAAATAGCAATTAAATTAAAGATATCATGATATCTAATTGGCAATTTTTCATGCACCCACTTTATAGCACACTCAATTTCAATCATTCTGGGAAATGCTAAAGGTTGAATTTTTGTATATTCTTGAATTTGAAGCATAGCATCAAAGGCTACATATGCGTGATAAGCTTCATCAATCATAACCGTATATAATGCTAACTTTGTTTCACTATCGAATGAAATGGGCAAAGTATCTGCTATCACTGTTAAAATTGCTTGATTAACCATTTTGGTTTCAATCATGACGATATCATGACTATATTTATATAACGACTGAATTAATAAATAATTCAATGCATCCTTACCCAGTTCAACAACTTTTGGATGAATACTTAAGGGTTGGTGTGACAAAGGAAAAAAATGTCCATTTATTTTGTTATCAAATGTAATCCTTGGTCTGCTCCTTACTGTTGCACGCTTTTCCCATCGATTTTGTATGTTATTATTCATCATACGGATAGTCCCTCCCAACAGTGAAGCCATTCATTTTTTAAATTTTTTACAGATAAATCTACATTTTCATATTAACAATTCATGATCCTTTGTTTTTGATTAGCTTTATTATATTTTGTATTAAAAAAAAAAATTACCCGTAAAAAATACTGATATGAGGTAGCTTAATTAACAACTGATTTTGATAAAAGTTACTGGCATATTAATAATGTAGTGTATGTATACTAACTGCAGATAGTGTTGCCAAATGTTTTTACTGTATAAACATTTCTGTCTCCTTACAGATGCAATTTTGGCATTTCCTCCAGCCTTAAGGGCTTAGGTTCTGCAGATATTTTAATAATCAAAAACCTAGACCTACAACAAAGCAGCTTAAAATATAACTGCCAATTTAATTAGCTGGCATTTATCACTTAAATAATTTCTTTTTGATAAACACTAAACAGAACTTCTTGTTCAAATTAAGCACCGATAAAGGTTCAATTTTTCAAAAACCTATATTAAATTTCTTCAGAATTAAATCTTGTAAATCACTATTATCCTTTAAAAAGGTTGCTACCGCATATAGAGGATAAGATAATATTCTGTCATATTCTGAAAAAGGATGTGTGGAAAACCGAACACCTTCTTTTATTTTTGAATGATTCTCTAGAAATAAAGATATACTCTTTAATGTTCGCCCCTTGTCACTTTTTACTTCAATAGGAATAATATGAGTATTACATTGAATCAAATAATCTATTTCCGCTTGACTATTTCGTGTTTCACGATGCCAATAGTATAAATCTTTCATTTGATATGGATCTCTATATACCAGCAATTCTTGACCAATAAAAGATTCAACTATGGCACCTTTATTAATTAAAGTATTATTAGATTGAATAAACCAATCTGTTAACTTCAGCCCTAACATAGCTTGCGCTATGCCTATATCTAGGGCTAAAACTTTAAATTTATTCAAGTCGATTTGTGCACCTAACGGTAATCCTTGACCACTTGAATGATAAATGGCATGAGCCAGATCTGATTTAATCAATAACTCTAAAGCGGGTAATAATTCTCTTTTTCTATATTCTCCAGGTACTTCTCTGAATACAAATTTATTTCCCAGTTGTAGAGGTATCTGCTCGAAAATTAATTCAACATATTTTATTTGTGCCTTTCTTGCATATTTCGGAAAATCATTTCTATAGTTTTGAATAATAGAATGATGAATTTCTGAACATAATTTTAGATCTCTTTTTTCCTGCCAACTTTGTACTACTGCAGGCATCCCGCCGATAGCAATATATTCGCTAAGCAATTCCAATAAACTGTCATGCAAAAAGTCATCAATAGGATTTTGAATACCATGCGACAATAAAATTTCCACCATTTTATCTCGCCCCATAGCAAGCAAATATTCTAGCCAAGACATGGGATAAATATGAAAAAAAGATATTCTACCCACGGGCACACCCACTTGCTCTATAGCTAAATTCAATAAAGAACCGGCTGCAATCACATGCAATTCTGGCATCTCCTCAAAAAAATAGCGTAGCGCTATCAATGCTCTAGGTGCTTCTTGTATCTCGTCTAAGAAAATCAATGTTTCAGAAGGAATAATAGGCGTTTTTAACTCTGCAGATAAAATTTGTATAATCCGCGCAGGGTCAAGATCTTTTTCAAAAATCTGAATAAGACGTGGGGTTTTTTCGAAATTAACTTCTACATAATATTTAAATTTTTTGCCTAAATTTCTAGCTGCATAAGTTTTCCCAACTTGGCGAGCACCTCTAAATAACAAAGGTTTACGTTCTGCAGGTTTTTTGGACACCCATTCAAGAAGATATAAGTCTATGAATCTAAACATTTTTTACGCTTTTTTGGTTAAAAAACAAGGTTAAATTGCTAAGGTTTTGGTCGTTTAACAAGGATATTTTAGAGTTTTTTTGGTCAAAAAACAAGGTTAATGCGTGTGTTTTTACTTAGTCGAGCCTGAAAAACACCTTATAGCCTGCTAAAGAAGTATTTTCCCAAATA
>CAMFHA010000009.1 GCA_945952115.1 uncultured Legionella sp.
ATGAGCCTTTTTTTTGTTCAATGCAAGCATTTTGAAAGATCACGGGTATATATTTCATAAATACGTATATGATTAGAAAGAGCACGTTGAATAGCATGCTTATTCTCTTTATAGATTATTTGATCAATACTAATAAGAATTTTTAAATCCTCTATTTCCTCATCTAATCTATTTAACTGCTTATATATAGAAGCGCGCAATTTGAACCATTCTGGATTTAATGCTTCTAGATAACTCTCATAACAATAGTTTTCATTAATTTTTTCTTTTGAAAGCCTAGTACCTTCGATTTCATCATCCGATGGTTTGGCTATGTTATCAATTAATAAATTTACTAGATTTAATGCTTGGCAATATTGCCCTTTTTTAAAATAATTTTCCGCATCAGAGAGTTGAGGGGGAATAAAAAAAATACCCAGCCGCTCTTTTGCCACGGTAGTTAGTAAATAAGAATTTTTGGAGAAACTATTAATTTGATTATTTTTTTTTCATTGTATTAAAAATAGGTTATTTAGACTTAAATTAAATCTAAAAGTTTCTTATTTTACCATATATTTTTTTTAAATCAATGTATACGCCATTACTGTGTTGCTTACTAAATTTATTTTAAGGGTCATTGAGAGGTATCACTAAAAGCAAGTTGTATGAACGCTTCAGTTGAAATAGGTTGGCTTAAAAGAAAGCCTTGACCAGAATAACATTTTTTGGAAACTAAATAGTCTAATTGAGCTGAAGTTTCAATTCCTTCGGCAATAATATTTACTCCTAATTCATTTGCTAATTTGATGATGATATCTACAATCACTACTTTGTCATTTTTATTATGAATATCTGAGATAAAATGTTTATCAATTTTTAACGTATCGATAGGTAAAGTCCTTAATCGGTTTAATGATGAATATCCCTTGCCAAAATCATCCAATGAAATTTTAATGCCTAATGCTGAAATATTATTTAATACATTCGTCAGCTCATTACTTTCTCTCATTAAAATACTTTCAGTAATTTCAAACTCTAAATTAGGTGCAGAGTACTTTAAGTTAAGTAGGATTTTTTTAAGAATATTCAGAAATTGACTGTTTGATAGTTGAATGGGTGAAATATTAATAGAAAAAGAAAGATTGCTACTCGCATATTGTTTATTCCATTCAGAAATTTGCTTACACGATTTATTTAAAACCCAGGTACCAATATCCATAATTAATCCTGCTCGTTCAGCCACAGGAATAAATTCATCAGGTGAAATTTGGCCTAGAACTTCATTGTCCCACCGTAATAAAATTTCTGCACCGATGATTTTTTTATTTAGAAGATTGTATTTGGGTTGAAAATTTAACGCAAATTCATCATTATGTAGAGCTTGACGTAAATGAGCTTCAATCTCAGACTCCCTACTTTGTAAATAACTCAATTCCTCAGTGTAAAATTGATAAGTATTTTTTCCTGAATTTTTTGCTTTATACATTGCTAGATCGGCTTTTATGAGCAGTGTTTCTGTAGTTCGACCATCAGTTGGAAAAACCGAAATACCTATACTTGCGGTAACAATAATTAACTTTCCATTAATTAAATAAGGGGTATTTAATTCATTTAAAATACGTTGAGCCAGATGGCGAGCTGAACTTGGAGATTTTATATTAGGTGAAATTAAAGTAAATTCATCGCCTCCTACACGAGCCAATAAATCTCCTTTTCTAATCAATGAAACTAAACGACTAGAAAATTGCTTTAATAGTTCATCTCCATGAATGTGACCAAAACTATCATTAGTTATTTTAAAATTATCCAAATCAATCAGTAATAAAGCTAGAGAGCTATTAATGCGCAAGGTATTGGCTATAGATTTGTCTAATAAATTTTCAAATTCTCTTCGATTAAATAAATTAGTGAGGGAATCATGAGAAGCAACATATTTGAGTTCTTCTTGTTTAATTTTTAAATTTTTTTGACCTTCCAATACTTCTTTATAAGAAATTACATAATAAATGATAAAACAGATACAAGGAATAAAATAATTTACTACCTTTAGAAAATAAGCAATATTATACGCACTGTCATAAGGAGTGTGCGATAAAGACATAAGATAAAAAGCAGTTATTATTTGTGTAATGCTCATATAAAAAATACAGTGAGATAAGATACTTGGATATTTTTTATATATTTTGGGGTAGAAAAAAATTAAAATAATAAAATAAATTCCTAATGATACTGCTTCATAAGGGCGAGATATGTCTTCATCATTAAACCACATTTCTGGAGTAGTAGTAGAATTATAGATGTGATAAATCGTATAGAGAGCAATTAATAAAATTAAAGAGGTAATAAGAATAAAATGACGAGGAGGAAGGCGGCTTTTTCGTTTTGTTTTTAATAAAATAGCAAGGCCTATAAGTAAAATCAGGCCACTAATACTATTGGAAAAAGTCCAAATAAGGGCGTCAAAATTATTTTTTTGATTATAATTTAATGTTAAACCATCTACAAAAAGAGTATGAGTAGCCTCAATAAAGCCTGAAAATAATATCGATAATCCAATAATCAGGGCTACTTTATCCTCGCTTAACTTATAACGGGTAAATGCTAGTAAAACAGTAACTGCTGCTAAAGAAAAGCTGGACCATTGTAATAAGGTTTGACGGAAATAGCCTCTAACTTGTGCCTCAATTAAATAATTTTGCATTGATTGTGCTGCAAGAGGTTTTGAATGAATACTAAAATCAAAACCTAAACTTAATCCAATGTAAGGAAGTTCTAACAGTAAAAGAATAATTAAGATTAAAAATTGTGGCATTCGTTTTGTAGCTGTTTCATTGAATGCAAAAGAATTATCCATAGAAAGCCTTTTACTCCTTTTGCTGCGTTAGTTGGCAACTATCATTTAATTAAAAGAGTTTTTTATCTTCTGCGAGAATGAATAATCGCTAGCTTTTTTATGCGCTTAGTTGAATTTAATAGTACTTAGTTTAAGTAGACCTATCTAGTCTCTGAAAATCACACTGACATTAAATAAAATGTAGCATATATTTTTAGCAATATCTTTTTTGCTGCTAATATTCGCCGATAAATGCATCTAATTATATGCTTGAATAGCTTTGCGCTATACTCAGTATTAAGAGAATAAGAATGGATTTTTCTATGATAAAGCAAGTAAATTATCCAGAAAATCGACAATGGTATTTACTTTTTATTTATAATTTATATCGTGTACTTAGCATTTTTTTGTTTGTGATAATGTATTCTTATGCACCTAAACCCATTGCTTTTGCTCAATTATTTTTTTCAATTCTAGTCATCTATTTTTTATGTGTGCTTGTTTTTTTTTATTGGGGAAAAAAACAGCTTTTTAATTTTGATAAACAGATATTTATTTCAGGCACCATTGATATTGTTGTTCTGTTTTCAATGTTGTCTATTGTTTGTACGATACAATCCGTTCAAGGTATCTTGCTTAATGTTACTATTGCTGCCTTAAGTATATTGGTGCCTGGACGTTTAGCCGTATTTTTTGCTGCACTAGCGAGTTGTTTGTTTCTCTGTGGCGATATAATCCAATTAATTTTTTATAATCAAAGAGATTTAGGAAATTTTTACTATAGTGGTTTATCTGGTGCTGGATTTTTTGCTACAGCATTAACTGCTTTGTATCTGTCAAATTGGGTGAGAGCCTCTGAAAATCTTGCTAGAAAAAGGAGCAAAGAATTAGCAGAGATGCAAGGAATTAATGATTATATTATTGAGCGCTTACATTCTGGTATTATTTATGTTGATGGAAAAAGTCAAGTGAGGTTAATTAATTCCGCAGCAAGAAATTTTCTCTCTTTAAATAGTGATGACGCTATCAATAATTTAAAACAAATCTCTTCTCAGCTTTCACAAAAATTTGAAAATTTTTTAATAAAATCAAGTCCAAAAGAACGAGTAGCTCAGACGATTATCGAAGATCCTTTTTTACGAGTACATTTTTTCTTAATTACCCTAGCTGAAAAACCAGCTGTTTTAATTATTCTTGAGGATATGACTTTTATTGCACAACAAGCTCAACAACTAAAATTAGCGGCTTTGGGGCGATTTTCTGCAAGTATTGCGCATGAATTACGTAATCCATTAGGAGTTATTGCTCATGCAGCTCAACTATTAGGTGAAGATAATTATTTGAATGAAGAGGATTTACGTTTAAAAGAATTAATTATTAACAATTGTGATCGAATGAATGGAATTATTAAAAATGTTTTGCAATTATCGCGAAGGGAAAAATCCAAACCTCAATTACATGAAGTTCAAGATTTTTTAAAGCAATTTAAACTTAATTTTTGTCATAACAATTCTTGTGATCTTATAATTAAACTACCTAAAAAGAAATTATTTATTGTTTTTGATAAGAGCCAATTAGAACAAGTACTTGTTATATTATGCGAAAATGCACTACAACACGGTAAAAATGAAACGAAGAGCGTTCGTATTGTTATTACAGCAAAGATTAAATCAAAAGCAGTAATGTTGTTTATTAGCAATTCGGGTCCTGGAGTTCCCTTAGATTTACGTGAAACTATATTTGAACCTTTTTTTACAACCTTGAGTCAAGGAACAGGAATGGGATTGTTTATTGCTCGGGATTTATGTGAAATAAATCAAGCACGTTTAAATTTAGTAGAAGATAATCAGGGGTGCACCTTTTCCATAGTTCAGAATACTTCAGATGAAATGCTATTATGAATATAAATCCTATACTTATTATAGATGACGAACCTGATATTAGAGAGTTGCTCACTATAACTTTTTCTCGAATGGGTTTATCTTGTGATGCTGCAGAAAATTTTACTCAAGGCATAGAGTATATTATGCATCGTTCTTATTCTTTAGTGTTGACTGATATGCGTTTACCTGATGGAGATGGCATTGATATTGTAAAGTTCATTCAAAAAAATAAACCACAATTACCAGTAGCTGTCATTACTGCTTATGGGAATGTAGAAGGCGCTGTAAATTCGCTAAAAGCAGGGGCTTTTGATTATATTTCTAAGCCAGTAGATTTAAAAATATTAAAAGAACTAGTTAATGCAGCTTTAGCTACCTATCACCAAAGAGTTTTGCCCGATCATAAAGGATTAATTGGTGAAAGCAAAGTAATGCAAGATTTAAGAGAACGTATCTACAAATTAGGTCGAAGTCAGGCTCCAGTGTTCATTCAAGGAGAATCTGGCGTAGGGAAAGAATTAGTTGCTCAATTAATTCATGCGAATGGACCGCGCAAGGACAAACCCTTTATTCCTGTTAATTGTGGAGCAATCCCTTGTGAACTAATGGAGTCAGAATTTTTTGGACATAAAAAAGGAAGTTTTACTGGTGCTGTAGCTGATAAAGTTGGTTTGTTTCAAGCTGCTCACGGAGGAACTTTATTTTTGGATGAAATTGCTGAATTACCTATAGTCATGCAAGTTAAATTGTTACGTGCTATACAAGAGAAAGCAATTAAACCTATTGGAGAGCTTTATGAAATTCCTGTTGATGTACGTATTTTAAGTGCCAGCCATAAAAATTTATTAAATGAAATTAATAAAGGCGCTTTTAGGCAAGATTTATATTATCGAATTAATGTAATTGAATTACATGTTCCTACTTTGATAGAACGACGTTCGGATATTCCTGCGTTAATTGAATTTATCTTAAAAAAATTAGCAAAAAATCAAAATAAAGAGCTTGTTAAAATTAATAAAAAATGTATTGATTTATTAAGTGATTATCATTTTCCAGGTAATGTAAGAGAATTAGAAAATATCCTTGAACGAGCTATGGCTTTGTGTGATGGCGAGCAAATTGAGGTAGGGGATTTGCATTTATCTAATCCCATAGAAAACCCAAAACAATCTGATTTAAGCACAACTAATTTAGAGCACATGTTAGAAGATCAAGAAAAAGAATTGATTTTGGCTGCTTTGGACAAGACGAAGTGGAATCGCACGGCAGCAGCACGTTTATTGGGGATTAGCTTTAGAACTTTGCGGTATCGCTTAAAAAAATTAGGTTTAGATTAAAACGTGAATAATCAGCTCATTAACATCTCGCTACGATTCAGCTGCGTTTTCTAGATGTAATAAGTATTCAAAGAGTGTACTAAATCTTTGGTGGAAAGCTATATTTTCGTTTAATCTGAACCAAAGATGGCTTTACCTGCGTGCGGAGTGAACAATTACCTCTAGGTTAACGGTAAATAAACTCGGACTATTAAACCAGTATCTATTTTGGGTGAAGCTAAAATTACTCGGCCCCCATGAAGCTCACAAATTTGGCGTACAATAGCAAGACCAAGACCACTTCCAGGACTTTTATTACCTAATACCCTATAAAACCGCTCAAAAACGCGGGCTTGAAGTTCAGCGGGAATGCCTGGGCCATTGTCACAAACCTCAAGGATTACTTCATTATTGTTCTTCAATAGTTGAACCATAATACGGCCATTCGCATTAGAATAACGAATAGCATTATCAACTAGATTGCGGATCAAAATACCTAATGCAGTTGCATTTCCTTTAATTAAAGGAAGATTTTCTTCATGTTCAAACTCTAATTCAATCTGCTTTTCTACTGCAACAGGTGCAAGCATAGCCAAAATATCACGAGTTAATTTTTCTAGATTAACATCGTCTTCTTCTTGTAAATTAGCAGCTTCAGGGACTAATTTACTCATAGTTAATAATTGTTGAATAATATGAGTGCTACGATTAACACTAGCAATAAGTTTTTGTAGAGCTAAATTTTTTTCCTCAATACTGCTAGTATTTAAAGCTACTTGAGCTTGAGCTTTTAAAGCGGCTAAAGGGGTTCTTAGCTCATGTGCGGCATCTGCAGCAAAGCGTTTTTCACGTTCAAAGCCTTCTTTTAACCTAAAAAACAATTTGTTTAATTCATCAATTACTGGTTTTATTTCTTCAGGAACTTCATGTAAATCTACGGGCTCTAAATGAGACGGGGCTCTATTAGCAACCTCTTCAGCTACTTTTTCTAGGCTATCTAAACCTCTACCAATAATAATCCAAATAAGTAAACCAGATAACGGAAAAGTTAATAGCATAATGTATAAGTCATCCTGGGCAATTCGATGGCCTAATTCATTACGTGTATCATAACGTTCTGCTAAGACTGTTCGTACACCAACTTTATCATTATAAGTGGTAAATACTCGCCAATCTTGATTGGAAATATTTTTATCGCTAAAACCATCGGTTTCTGCAATTAGAGGAATTTTAGGGGCAGTCGATGAATGAAGTAACAGTTTGCCTCCATTTGTCCACACTTGAAAATTAAATTTTTTTAAATAACTCTCTGGTTGTTCATCATTTAAAAAGCGTTTTTGGTAATAATTGTTAATACGTTGAGGAATAGTTTCAAGTGCATTTTGAATCTTTAGTAAAGGACGTTGATGTAAATCATCTCCTAATAAAGCTTGATAGGAGAGTGCTGAAACAGCCATTAAGGTATCTAGATGATCTTGAATATCTTTTTGATCTAAATAATAGTTACCTATTGCTGTAAGTGTTGTAGTGATAGTAATAGCAAGAAGAAGATTAATTAATAAAAATTTTCTTATAGAAGATTTCACGATAAGGCAACACCATCATTTTTTTCAGCCATATAGCCTACACCCCTAATGGTTCGAATAAAATTAGCATTTAGTTTTTTTCTTAGATTGTGAATGTGTACTTCAAGAGCATTACTGTCAACATCTTCTTCCCAACCATAAATACTTTGCATTAATTGTTCTCGAGAAAGGACCTGTCCATTGTTTTCTAAAAGTTTTTGTAACAAAGCAAACTCTCTTCGAGGAACATTAATTAAAATATCATCAACTAATACTGAATGTGCTGCGGGATCTAAAGTAATATTTCGGTATTGTAACACAGAATCAGCACGTCCTTGAGAACGACGAACTAAAGCTCTAATCCGTGCGCTTAATTCATTTAAATCAAAAGGTTTAATCAAATAGTCATCTGCTCCGCTATCTAAGCCTTTGATGCGATCTTCCACGGATTCACGAGCAGTTAAGATAATAATTGGGGTAGTATTTCCATCATGACGAGTATGTTGTAGCAGTGATAAACCAGATAATTTAGGCAATCCTAAATCAAGAATAATTAATTCAAAAGATTCGGATTTTAATGCAGCTCTAGCGGCCTCACCATCTTTTAACCAATCAACTATATAACCAAATTGTGTTAAGCCGGTTTTTACTGCATCGCCAAGAAGTTCATCATCTTCAACTAATAATAATCTCATATGATTCCTTAATTTATAGATACAGCATTGCCCACTAAGCTTTATACTTCGTTGCATTCTCACTCGGCTGGTGTACATTCTTTCGCCTCATTCAAATGCGCCTCGTCTAAAACTTAATAGGCAACGCTACACATCTTCCCGTTTTAATCACATTCCGAAAATTCTATACAACGTTTCTATAAATATAGCAGAATGGGTATATTATTAATTATTGTTTTTCTAGTCCCTTTTCATCCATATGTTTTGTCAAATAAAATGCTTGTATTAACACGAAAAATAGTGTCAAGCCTACGCCACCAAATAACTTAAAATTAACCCAAGCATCGGTATCGTAATAATAGGCAACATAGAGGTTTAATGCACCCATGATGATAAAAAAGATTGACCAAGCTAAATTCAAACGAAGCCAAATTTTATCGCTTAGTTGCACGTTCGCTTCCATCATTTTTTGGATTAATGGTTTTGAACCGATAAAACCAGAACCAAAAAATATTAAAGCTGAAATCCAATATATTCCAGTTGGTTTCCATTTAATGAACAGGGGGTTATGAAAAAATAAGGTCGCCCCACCAAGCAAGACAATAATAGTTAAACTAATTAAATGCATTTTATCGTAATGCTGAAATTTAAGCCGGTTAAAGATAACCTGGCTAATTGAAGCAATCATAGCAACTGCGGTAGCAGTGTAAATATCACAACATTTATAAACGATAAAGAATAAAAGAATAGGAAAAAAATCAAACAATAATTTCATATAAATATACTTTACAAAGAAGTTATTTCTAGTATAACACAATATTTTATGACTAAGTTTGTATTCAAATAAAAAATACAGGGCAACCACATATTTAGATTATTATATAATCATATGGCATCATATATGCATCAAACAACATGATGCTGAACAAAATCAAAATGGATTCCTGCTTTTGCGAGAATGACGTTTGTTTTTTCAACATTATGAGTGATTATTAGATCAGGTCGGTCTATTTATTATCCAATTAATATTTTTTGTCCTAATCGCAAAGTGGTATTTTTATTTAATCCAGGATTTAGTTGGATTAACGTATCTACTTTAGTTTGATGAGTTCTTGCAATTGAATTTAAGGTATCGCCCGACTTTACACTGTAAGGATAGGACGGTTTCATTTTTTTCCAAATAAGGAGTTGCTGTCCCTGATGTAAATTTTGATTTGCAGCTAATTTATTCCATGTTTGAATTTCTTTGGGGGTGGCTCCATAAAGTTGTTGTAACTTTTGATAAGTATCATTAGCTTGAACAATATGGATCATGCGATGGTTGTAAATTACGGTATTAGATTTAAGAGTTGAAAGGGTTGTGCTAGTAGAGGGGTGGTTTTTTTCAACTGCAGTATTATTTTTTGAATTGGGGATTAATAGTGCTTGGTTAGTTCTTATTGAGTTAGTAGTGAGTTGATTAACCTGTTTAATTAAATTTGCAGTAGTATGATAGCGATCTGCGATAGTATTTAAATTATCTCCATGTTGAACTCGAAGCTTTGTCCAGCTGACTCTTTTTTCTTCTGGAACACTAGAAAGATTTAAGTTAAATAGCTCTACTTTTTCTGTAGGAATAAGTAGTTTAAAGGGCTTATAAGGTGCGGTAGTCCAGCGATTATATCCCGGATTTAGTTTAATTAACTCCTTATAGCTAATACCAGCCATTTTAGCAGCATGACTTAAATCAATCTGACTGCCTATGTTGACCTCTTCAAAATAAGGTAAATAAGGAATAGACGGTAAATGAATATGATAGCGATCAGGGTTTTGCATTACTTCGGCTAGGGCTAAGAGACGAGGCACATATACTTGAGTCTCTTGAGGTACTGTTAAATTCCAAAAATAAGGAGGTGTTCGAGGATTGAGTGCTTTTATCGCTCTAGAGATTGATCCTTCTCCAGCATCATAAGCAGCAAAAGTTAGAACCCAACTTCCATTGAATTTATTGTTTAAATAAACCAGATAACTCAGTGCTGCATCAGTAGATGGCCCTATGCTTCGTCTTCCATCAAACCACCAATCTTGTTTTAAACCTAGTTCACTTCCTGTTTGAGGCATTAATTGCCATAAGCCTGCTGCTCCTGCTCCAGAATAAGCAAAGGGATCATAAGCGCTCTCTATCATTGGTAATAAGGCTAATTCGCCAGGTAATCGACGTTTTTTTATTTGAGTAACAATATGATATATATAAGGCTCAGATTGACGACTAACTTTGATTAAGTAACTTGGATGTGCCACTAACCATCTAATTTGCTCTTGAACTTCTGGACGGGTAACCTCATGGCTTATTGAAAATTCGCTGCGTAAAACATCCCAAACATCAGGTGCTTCTTGAGCATCAGCATTGTTTAAAATAACAAAAAAAATGCTAAAAAATATAATATAATGTAATTTTATCAATAAGTTAAATTTCAATAGCATAACCTATGAAAATAATTGACTGCATAGTGTACTAAAAATACGGAATTTATTAAAGTCTGCTTGAGTCAATGAAATCCAAAATGAATAAACTTTTTACTGACATTGCTTATTTAAATCAATGAAAGTTAATGATTTCACTGCATCAGAGCGATTTTTTAATCAAAACAGAAAGATTTATTGAGGTATAACATTACCCACTAAGCTTTATATTTCGTTATATTCAGTCATGTATGGTGCACACTCCTTCACATTCATTCAAATGCGCCTCGTCTAAAACTCAGTGGGCAACATTACATCTTAAAGGAAATTTATCATCGATTCCAAGATTAACCTTAAAAATTGCGTCAATCGCGATAAATAAGGAGTCGTAGATATTTAGTTGACTCACTGAAGTTTTTTCTTACTTCTTAATGTTTTTTATTGAATTTTTCGCATCAGGCTCGTGATCTTCATTTATTTTAGTTTCGGGATTATTACTGATGTTTTTAGAAAATAACGAATGAGACGACAGTTTTGCTTCTTCTTCTAGTACAGAAGTAGCATAAATTGTGCTCTCCTTGAGTATATCGTGTCTATTTTCAATATTTTTCCCTTGGGCCATTAATATGCAGGATGAAGTAGCTATTGCTAGAAATCCCAACACTACTGGTAAAACGGCAGGAGGACATATAATTGCTGTTGCAACTAATGCAACAATTGCAATAAATAGAAGAGCCGCAGCTCCTATTTGTCTTGCATAGGCACCATTTTCCCAATGAGAAGGTATTTTCTCTGTAATTTTTTTCAGTTCGTCTAGTTTTTTAGGTTCTGGGTTTTCAAAAATTTCATTCACTTTCTTCAAAATATCAATGGATAATTGTTTTATCTCGCTATTTTTCTGATTTATGATAAATGTATGTAAAACTTCTCTAAGTTGAATAGAGCTTGCTTCAAATGCTTCGATTATTTTTCTTTTTTCATTCCACTCTATGTTTAATTTATTTAATTGTTCTATTCTTGCGGTGTAATTTGTATTAAATTCAACAAAAAGAGTTTGATCATTTTCATTAGAGAGCTTCATCATTTTTCTCCCATTATTTTGTATAAAATCAAAAATCACATCCCTTGATTATAGTTTAAGTTCAAAATTTAAGTGAAAAATAAGAGTTTATTATAAATGAACGCGAGTTCTATACCCAATTTCTTTCAAAACTCTAGGTTTTGGACGATTTGATTTGTTCACTCATGGCACTTTAAAAGATACAGTATCGCCACTAAGTTTTAGACGAGGCGCATTTTAATGGGGCGAAAGAGTGTATACCAGTACATGAATGAAGCCGAGTGAGAATGCAACGAGAAGTATAAAGCTTAGTGGCAATGCTATATATAAAAATATATAGGACTGTAATATAAGACTCTATATAACTATCTCTTTTTATCTATAAATTAAGTTAATTTAAAGGAAGATGGTATTAAATTAGCTAAACTTATTTTTTTGTTCTCTTAGTAAAGCAAAGATTGCTTGATGGTTCTCTGGTTCAACGCCATATTTTTGTGCGTAACTCTGTATTTCTTTTTTTTCAAGCCTTAAAAAAGGGTTAATTAGTAATTCTTGCTCTAGAGTGGAAGGTAAGGAGCAATTGATAGCGTGTTCTTTAAGATAATTCAAATAGTCTTTAATTTCGATATTATTAGGCTCAACTGTTGTTGCAAAACGAAGATTTTGTTGCGTATATTCATGAGCACAAAAAATTTTGGTATCTTTAGGTAAGGATTTAAAGAGTTGTAATGAGTGATAAAGCTGTTCTATGCTTCCATCAAACACCCGGCCACAGCCCGCAGAAAATAAGGTATCACCACAAAATAACCAATGATTTGTTGGCTCAAAATAACTGATATGAGAAGAAGTATGACCTGGATTTGAAAGGATTTGAAACGAGTATTCTTCAAATTTAATAAGCTGATCTTTGTGTACTGGATTAGTAATAAAAGGAATACGATCATCCTCCGGACCAAAAACTAAACAAGAAGGATTGTGCTCAATGAGATCCTTGAGTCCACCAATATGATCATGATGATGGTGTGTAATAAAGATTGATTTAAGTTGTAAATGATTTTTTTTTGCGAAATCAAATACAGGTTGTGCATCTCCAGGATCGACACAAGAAAAACTGGTCTTGTCTTTATTAATAAGAGCCCAGATATAATTATCAGAAAATGCTGAAATAGGAAGAATAGTCATAATAATTCCTTTTATGATTCAATAATTAACGATGATTCCTTTGAATTAAAGAAATGCCTAAGTGTCTCACCAATGGTTTTTATTTCTTGAGCAAAAGTATAAGGTGGATTTATTAACCATAAACCACAACCTGTCATTCCATCTTGTGATGGGTTGTTTAGATTAAACTCTACTTTTAAGGTATTTTTAGCTCCGATTTCTTGTAGGCGTCGTATTAGTTGATCGGTAGTGCGACGGTTAACAATAGGGTACCACAAACAATAAACTCCCGTATTAAATTTTGAAAAAGCTTGTTTTATTGCTTGAGGAATTGTTTTGTATTCATCTTTTATTTCATAAGAAGGGTCAATAAAAATTAGTCCTCTTTTTTCTGGAGGAGGTAATAAAGCATTCAAGGCAGTAATTCCATCATTATTACTCATGTGAACTTTTTTATTACTGAAAGGAAGATTTTTTAGCTCCTCATATTCTGTAGGATGAAGTTCACAAAAATACGCTCTATCAATGTTACGTAAGATTTGTAGAGCTAAATAAGGTGAACCAGGATAAAATCTTAAATTTTCTTTATCATTAAGATTATTTATAATTTGGATATAATCATTAAATAGAAAAGGCAATTCTTTGCGCTTATTCCAAAGTAATTGAATGCCTTGTTTATATTCATTTGTTTTTTCTGCTTGAGAATTTCTAAGATCATACAATCCTCTCCCAGAATGTGTTTCGAAATAAAATAAAGGCTTGTTTTTTTGCACTAAGTAATTAATTAAACGACATAAGCAAAGATGTTTAATTACATCAGCAAAATTGCCTGCATGATACCCATGTTGATAGCTAAGCATAATTTCTTTATTAAATTATATTATCGACAGATTATAGCAGAACTTAAAAAAGAGCTGTACTAAGCAAGTGTTGAGTTTATGAGGTTTATTTTTTAGTTCCACCTTAATTCCATTTGTGCACTATACTATCTTTAGGGGTGTAAAAAAGACATTATTGCCAAATAATGTATAAAAACGGAGCGTACTATGTCCTTACATGAAGATTCAGATGATTATGCATTTTCTGATTATAACTATGATGACATTGATGATACTGAGGAATTAGATCAAAAGAAACGAATAAAACGTTTGCTTGAAGAGCGTCTTGAACGTAAACGATTAAAAGATGAATTTAAAGATGACTTTGATGAATTAAGCGGCGAATTTGATTGGGATGAGTTAGATAAATAGCTTGATTTAGTTAATGCCAGCAGCTAGTAATGTATTTTCTAATAAAGAGACTATCGTCATAGGACCTACCCCTCCAGGCACTGGACTAATCCAAGCTACTTTTTCTTTGGCTGCATAAAAATCTACATCTCCGCGAATAGTTCCATTATGAAGTCGATGAATTCCCACATCAATAACAATTTGATGAGGTTGTAACCATTCAACTGAAATTACATCGAGTACTCCTGTAGCCACAACAATAATATCTGCCTGTTCAATATATTGTTTTAAATTTTGAGTAAAACGATGACAAATAGTGACTGTTGCACCTGCTGATAAAAGCTCTAAACTCATAGGGCGTCCTACAATATTGGAAGCTCCGACTACTACAGCCTGTTTTCCTTGAACGTTTAATTGATAATGACTTAATAAATTCATTATGCCTAACGGAGTACAAGGACGTAAATAGGGATTTCTTTGAGCTAGTCGCCCTAAATTATAAGGATGAAAACCATCAACATCTTTTTTAGGATCTAAATGCTCTATAACAAAATTGCTATCAATATGAGAAGGTAAGGGAAGCTGTATTAAAATACCATCTATAGTATTTAATTGATTTAATTTATTAATTAACTCGATCAGACTACTTTGTGTTGTATTTTCTGGTAGATCATAAGAAAAAGAAAGGACACCCACTTCTTCACATGCTTTGCGTTTGTTATTCACGTAAATGGAAGAAGCTGGATCATCCCCCACTAAAATAACAGCTAAACCAGGCGGACGCTTTCCTTGCGCTATATGCTGCTGCACTCTTTTTTTTATATTTTCTTTTTTTAGAGCCGCAACTTCATTGCCACGTATTAGTGATGCTGTCATGTGTTTCTCCACTAAATCAAGACTTATGAAAAATGCCTTGATCTTGGGTTTTTTCGTAAGTCTTGTAAATTCTAAATGATCGCACTTGCTTATTGACGTGAAGTGCGCCAAGCAAAGCTTGACTTATTAACTCACTGTCTAATTAATCGCTGATTTAGCCCTTGTTCCTCTATTTTTTCGGTTGAGCGATAAGGATTAATATCTAAGCCACCTCGTCGTGTATAGCGGCCATAAACTGTAAGTTTTTTAGGTTTACAACGATACATAATATCTATAAAAATGCGTTCTATGCATTGCTCATGGAATTCATTATGGTTACGAAATGAGACCAGATATTTTAATAATCCTTCTCGATTGATTTGTTGTCCCGTATAAGCAATTTGAACACTACCCCAATCGGGTTGATTTGTAACTAAGCAATTCGATTTTAATAAATCCGAATAAAGCACTTCTTCTACTTGTTTATTCTCTACAAAGAGATACTGAGGTTCAACAAGATAAACAGAACAAGTTACATCAAGGTCATCCAGACATTCGCCTTTAGGTATAGTTTTAATCATAGCAAACTCTTTTTCCTTCAAAGACAAAATTCTCACCCGAACTTCTCCATTTAAACGCTTTGCTAGATCACGTTCAATAGTTAATTTAACTTCCTCACTATTTTTAAATAAAGTGTTATTAAAAGAATTAAAATAAAGCTTCAATGATTTGGATTCAATTAAATAAGGTGTTGTACAATCATAAATAATTTCAGCTATTGCAACGATAGGCTTCCCTTTTTCATTAAGCCAGGATACTTCATAATGGTTCCAACAATCAAAGCCGTAGAAAGGAGGTTCATTGGGGTCAATACCAATTTCTTTACGCTTGACAGCGCGAGAAATGGCAAACAATCGGTCTGGATTATAATGGGAATCATAGTCAGATGAACGACCTAGTTCAGATTGTTCTGGCTTTGTGCACTGTTTTTCTTCTAAGGCTTCACTCATAGGATAAGACTCCAAGATATGCATACCTTTGTAGTGGTCATCTTAAAAGTGCTGCAGAACGAGTTTAACTGCTTGATTTAATAGATATAAATGGCGCGCCCGGAAGGATTCGAACCTCCGACCCTTTGGTTCGTAGCCAAATACTCTATCCAACTGAGCTACGGGCGCGTTATATATTGATTGGCGGAGAGAGAGGGATTCGAACCCTCGATGGGATTTCTCCCATACTCCCTTAGCAGGGGAGCGCCTTCGACCACTCGGCCATCTCTCCAATCAATGGTTGCGAAGTATACCAGGTATTTAAGTGCCGTCAATCGTTCTTAAATCTAAATTTAAAAAAATAAAAAACTTATTCCCTTTTTAATCAAATAGAATTTCCAAATTTAAATGAGAACTGCTACTCTTTATGTTTATATTTTTTATCCTATAGCTTAATAAGCACAGTCATTAAGTTAAGGCTAATATACCCATTCTACCTGAAAGCATGAATGATAGAATTCTCTTAATTTAATAGCAGTGGGCCTAACAAGGAGGATTAATGAAACACCAGTCAAATTTAAGTGGTCGTAATGTTTATATTGTAGATGGAAGTCGTACTCCATTTTTAAAAGCGAAAGGAATAGGTCCTTTTACTGCTTCAGATTTAGCTGTAGCTGCCGGTACTGCTTTATTAAATAGACAACCTATAGCGCCTTCCGAACTTGATGAGGTAATTATTGGAAGTGCCATGCCAGGCCCTGATGAAGCAAATATTGCTCGTGTCATTGCTTTACGTCTTGGTTGTGGGGATAAAGTTCCTGGTTTTACTGTAATGAGAAATTGTGCTTCAGGGATGCAAGCCATAGATAATGCTGCAATGCAAATTGCCAGTGGCCGAAGTAACTTAGTACTTGCTGGTGGAACTGATGCCATGAGTCATGCTCCTTTGTTGTTTAGTCAAAAAATGGCAGGATGGCTAGGGAAGTGGTTTGCTGCAAAAACTATGGGGCAAAGGCTTGCTTTAGTTCCTCAATTTCGTCCTTCTTATCTTGCGCCAGTTATTGCATTATTACGAGGATTGACTGATCCTATTGTTGGCTTGAATATGGGGCAAACAGCTGAAAAAGTAGCTTATCGTTTTAATATAACTCGCGAACAAATGGATGAATTTGCCTGTCAAAGTCATTTAAAACTAGCTCAAGCTTATGCAGATCATCATATGACAGAAGTAGTGCCTATAATTGATTATAAAGGACGTGTGTATCTACAAGATGATGGAGTTCGAGTTGATTCAACGATAGATAAATTAGGAAAATTAAAACCGTTTTTTGATAAAAAATATGGAATGGTCACTGCTGGAAATAGTTCTCAAATTACGGATGGGGCTTGTTTATTATTATTAGCTAGTGCTGAAGCAGTAAAAAAATATGGTTTAAAAGTCATTGGACGAATTGTTGACTCACAATGGTCTGCTTTAGATCCTTCACAAATGGGTTTAGGGCCTGTACATGCTGCAACTCCTATTCTAGAGCGGCATCAATTAAAACCTGACGATATGGATTGTTGGGAAATCAATGAAGCATTTGCTGCTCAAGTATTAGGATGTTTTGCAGCATGGAATGATGAGCACTATTGTAAAGAGCAACTAGGTCTAAAAACTACTCTAGGAGCACCTTCTTTAAATAAATTAAACCGTGAAGGCGGGGCTATTGCAGCAGGTCATCCAATTGGTGCTAGTGGCGCACGTATTGTTCTGCATGTATTGAAATCTCTTGAACAAAAAAATGAGTCGCGTGGTATGGCTGCTATTTGCATTGGTGGGGGACAGGGCGGTGCAATGTACGTTGAACGAGTGACTGAGGTGAACTGAGATGAATAATTATAAACATTGGGACTTACAACGCGATAAAGATCAGATTCTTTGGTTAGGTTTAAATCGTAATGATACAAATGTAAATACAATTAATGAAGAAGTTTTGGATGAATTAAATAGCCTTCTCCAAGAAATTGCGATGGATAAAAAAGCAATTGGGCTTGTTGTGTTGTCATTAAAAGACAAAGGATTTATAGCTGGTGCAGATGTTAAAATGTTTGCTGAACTTGCAGATCCTTCTAAAGCTGTAGAATTTTTACAAAAAGGGCAGGCTGTATTTTCGCGTTTAGAACATTTATCTATCCCTACAGTTGCTCTAATTGATGGTTTTTGTCTCGGTGGTGGTTTTGAATTAGCTTTAGCTTGTAGCTATCGAATTGCTAGTGATGAACAAGACACAAAGATTGGTTTGCCTGAAATTATGCTTGGTATCCATCCTGGGTGGGGTGGAACGGTACGTTTACCTCAATTGATTGGAGGGTTTAAAGCCTTGTCTCAATCCATATTAACAGGTCAAATGCATCATTCTGCTAAGGCTAAAAAACTAGGGATGATCGATGAAGCAGTGCCTGTTCGTCAATTAAAAAGAGCGGCTGTATATTTTATTAAAAATAAACCAGAAAAACAGCAACCTTCTTTCATGGCTCAATTAGCTGATCAAGCTTGGTTACGAGGAGTTTTTGCTTATCTACTTCGGTACAATGTGGCTAAGAAAGTACGCAAAGAACATTATCCCGCGCCTTATGCGGTAATTGACTTATGGGAGAAAGAAGGAGGAGCTGGAGATCGAGCCTATTTAAAAGAAGTGGACTCCATTGAGCAATTAATCAGCCAAAATGAAACCTCTAAAAATTTAATCAGAGCTTTTTTGCTAAGAGAGCGTTTGAAAAGTTTTGCTAAAGATAGCCAATTTAAAGCGCATCATGTTCATGTGATTGGTGCTGGTATTATGGGGGGGGATATTGCTGCTTGGTGTGCTTTACGAGGAATTAGAGTAAGTTTACAAGACAAGTCTTATGAACAAATTGCTCCAGCCATCGGGCGTGCATATACACTTTATAAGAAAAAACTAAAAAAACCTCGTCTAATTCAAGCAGCGATGGATAATCTTATTCCTGATCCTAATGGAGAGGGTATTGCTCGAGCGGATGTTATTATTGAAGCTGTTTTTGAAAATCTATCTGTTAAACAAGACATTATGAAAAAAATTGAATCTTTAGCGAAAAAAGAGGCTATTATTGCGACTAATACTTCAAGTATTCCTTTAGATGAAATCAGTTCTGTAATGAAAAATCCAGAACGCTTAGTAGGTATTCATTTCTTTAATCCAGTAGCAAAGATGGATTTGGTAGAAATTGTAAGTAGTGCTACGACGGCAAATATTGTTGCGCAAAATGCCTGTTCATTTGTCAATCAGATTAGCAAATTGCCTTTACCTGTTAAATCCAGCCCGGGTTTTTTAATTAATAGAGTACTTATGCCTTATTTAATGGAGTGTGTGCAACTATTAGAAGAAGGATATAGTCCGGAAACTATTGATGAAGCCGCGCTTAAATTTGGCATGTTTATGGGGCCTGTTGAATTAGCTGATACAGTGGGTATGGATGTTTGTTTGGCTGTGGCAGAAAATTTAACAAGTCATTTTGGTGGCACTGTGCCTGATAAGCTCCGTCAAATGGTTAAGGATGGAAAACTGGGACGTAAAACAGGAAGTGGTTTTTATCAATATAAAAATGGTAAGCCAATCAAAAAAAATCAGAGCGGGCGAGTGGATGATAGTATTGCTGATCGTTTGATTTTACGTATGGTTAATGAATCTGCTGCTTGTTTAAGAGAAGAAGTTGTAGCCGATGCGGATTTACTAGATGCTGGAATGATTTTTGCCACAGGCTTTGCTCCATTTCGTGGTGGACCTATGAATTATGCAAATGATTTTGGTAAAGATAAATTAGAGCATCTTTTTAAGACTTTTGAATCAAAATATGGAGATCGGTTTAAGGTAGATGCCAATTTGTAGATTCTTGGTTTTGCTCAAGTTGGAGGTGTTTGTTCAGATATGACGTCATTAATTGAACAGTTACCCAAACTCGAGTTTAGCCATTTTCTCGAAACCCGTTCGCCCTGAGGAGCGTGCGAAGCACGCGTCTTGAAGGGCTTTCTAAGTGGTTCAAGTGAGCTGGCAGATCAAGTTAATGCATTTTTTTTGAGCAGCTATGCCCAAAATGTTTCACGATGCCAGATTTTGGGTATAGACTTTTGGAGAAAACTTAATTGCTTGTACAATTATTTATTGAATTTTTTTTACACCATAATAAAAAGTAATAAGCAAAGAATACCAGTAAAAAACCAGCTAAAATATCGCTAAGATAATGCCAGCCTAATAAAATACAGGAAATAATTAAAATAAGGTTAGCTAGGAATAAAATAAAGCAGGCTATTGGCCATTCTTTTAGTAAATACACACAAAATAAAGCCCAAATACAATGAAAAGAGGGTAAGGCTATTAAACCTCCTTCGATAGTAGACGGAGGTATATAGTGGTGGATTTCTTTGAATTTTAAACTTGTTGCTATTTGATAGGGAGTAAATAGGGAGCTAGTAATAACACTAGCTGGAGCTGTTGTTGGGTAAAAATAATAAAAAACAAAACCAATCAATAAGCTGAATAACAGGAGACAATAATATTCTCTAATGAGTTGAAATCGTCCAATTCCTATTATAAATAAAGGGATAACACACATTTGATTCGTAAGACTATCATAAATAAATCCAAAAATAAGATGTAAGGTTGGATGAGTATGCGTCCAGCTTAAAAGTGCAGGCATATTAATCTTGAAATAATGTTCGAATCTAACAATATGTTGATCAATTGGAGTAAATGGTGTTAGTTGTACGGCATTTGTAGCAAAAGCTATAATACACATTACTAAAAAAAAATAAATAAGTTCGCGTCCAATTTTGCTGAGGTATCTTTCTTTACCAATTTGAAGCCGCAAACCTATATAGAAAAATAATAAAGAAAGACCTATTTGGATGGTGTTAGGTGGAAAATAGTTATTTCCTGGATAGTGATATATAAAAAAATTAACAAGCAATGCTACTATAGCTAAAAAAATGATAATCCCACTCAAGAATACTATAGAGATATCAAGTCTAGAATGCATCTAATAAATTACCTCTCCTAGGAATGCATATTAAGCTAAGATAAACAGATCCAGTGATTTATGAATCGGTAGTTGTTAAAAGCTCTTTTTGCTTAATTGCATGAAAAATTTCCTCTCGATGAATATTAATAGTTCGTGGTGCCTCTACTCCAAATTTGATATTTCCATGTTCTGCCGTTTTAAATGCTAAAATTTTAACGGTAGTATCTCCAATGTTAATCATCAATGGTTTTTCAAACTCAAGAGAAATTATATCCATTAAGACCTCGTCATTATAATTATTTTAGTTTTTGCACACAGCCAATCTAAAGCACGTTAACTAATTTAGTTGGATTTGTCACTAACAATTAGCTTAAAATTGAAAATAAATGTTTATATAAGAATAAAAATGCATCAATATTTTGAGTTAATAGGCTCAATATAAATATAGACATTGTCAGTCAGTCCTAAAAGAGTTACAATTGGCAGTTTTTTTAACCTTGCCTTCCTGATATCTCAGGTCAGAAGGCTATAATCCATAAGGAAAATTCATGAGACATTATGAAATTATGTTTCTTGTTCATCCAGATCAAAGTGAACAAGTTCCAGCAATGGTTGAGCGTTATGAAGGAATTATTAAGAAGCATCATGGTTCTATTCATCGCAAAGAAGATTTAGGTCGTCGTCAATTAGCTTATCCTATTAATGATGTACATAAAGCTCATTATATTTTAATTAATATTGAATGTAATATTGAAGCATTGGAAGAAATTAAAAATGCATTTAAATACAATGATGCTATTTTAAGAAATCTAATTACTGTACAAAAACGAGCAATTACTACTGAATCAGTATTAATGAAAAAAGAAAAAGAAACACGTACGGCCTAAGAGGGGAATATTATGTCTGTCTATTTTCGTAGAAAAAAAATGTGTCGATTTAGCGCTGAAGGCGGTAACGAAATTGATTATAAAGATATTAATTTATTAAAAAATTATATTTCTGAAACAGGTAAAATAGTACCTAGTCGTATTACAGGTACGCATACTCGCTTCCAACGTCAATTAGCCAAAGCAATTAAACATGCTCGCTTTATTGGTTTATTACCTTATTGCGATAGCCATAGATAATAGTTAAAAATGATGCGTTTCAGTGAATTAATTTTAAATCAAAGTAAAAAGATCTTAGAAAATAAGCATTATGCTATGTTCTATGCTGCTCTTTTATCTGTTCTTCCTTTTGCCTCTTGGCTATCAGTTGCTCTGGTTGCTTTGGTGACTTTAAGAAAAGGAGGAAAGTTTGGCTTAGAAATATTAGTGCCTGCTTTGGTGATTCACTCTGTTCCATTATTAATGCTGGTGCCTGTAGCAAGTGCATTAATCAATACTATTATTGCTTATTTGCCTTGTTATCTTGCAGCCTTGATTTTGCGTCAATATTCTACTTGGCAAGCAGTAGCTGGTATTTTCTTTTGCCAATCGCTTATTGCTTTTATATGCCTTCAGTATTTAGCGCCAAACTTTGCTGTTATCCAATTAGCTCATTTTAAAAAGATGTTATCACACTATAGTGAATATCAACAATTTATCGAGCAAAGTATTCAAGGCATTAATTCTTGGAATTTGGCGCAACTTTTTTTGGGTATTCAAATATTAAGTGTAGTTATATCATCTGTGATTTCTTTGCTTTTTGCGCGTTTTATTCAAGCAAAATTATTTGTACCAGGTGGCTTAAAAACAGAATTAGCTGATTTTCGAGGTAGTAAGTTAGCCTTTTTAGTTTTATTAGCAGTTTCTGTGGCTTCTTATAACGAATGGGTTTTTGCTATTAATATGTTGCCCTTAGTTTTGAGTTATTTTTTGTTGACTGGTTTAAATTTAAGTTACTTTGTTTTAGCGCGTAAACTACAAGTCAAAGCAATTATTTTGATGATACTACTGATATTGCTTAAACCTACATTCATATTGTTTGCCTATATTATTTTGGGTTTGTTGGATAGTTTATTTAATTTTCGATTATATCTCCCACAACAAGCGAGAGAATCAATTTAAGGGGTTTTAAGATGGAAGTTATCTTATTAGAAAAAGTTCGTAATTTAGGTAATTTAGGGGATAAAGTTAACGTTAAATCAGGTTATGGACGTAATTATTTAATTCCTCAAAATAAAGCAGTTTTTGCAACTGAAAAAAGTATTGAGCAATTTGAGCAAAGACGTGCTGAGCTTGAGAAAAAAGCACAGCAAGCTTTATCTGCAGCAGAACAACGTGCGGCTAAACTAAATGATACGACTTTAGTTATTAGTGCCATGGCAAGTGATGAAGGTAAGTTGTATGGCTCAGTGGGAATTAATGAAATTAAAGATGCATTGAACAATAAAGGTATTGACGTGACTAAGCGAGAAATTGTGATGCCTGAAGGCGCACTGCATTCTATTGGTAATTTTATGATAGAAGTTCATGTTCATAGCGATGTAATTGCTCACTTGCAATTAGAAATTGTGCCTGCAAAATAAGATAGTTTAATTTCTGTGAGTAGAAACAGAGTAAACTATCCAATAGCACAATAAAACACTGTTATGCCTACGTTTCATGCTTTGTGCGCGAATCCAATCCTAACCTTAATTAAGATCACTTGGATCCTGCGCATAAAGCGCAGGACGTAGTCAAATAATCGACATTTGTGTTCAAAAATTAGATGAATTTACTGTAAGACAGAGATAAATAAGTTTACACATAGCATTGCCCACTAAGCTTTAGACGAGGAGCATTTGAATGAAGCGAAGGAGTGTACACCATACATGACTGAAGCAAAGTGAGAATGCAATGAAGTATAAAACTTAGTGAGCAATACTATATCAAACTCTTTATTGATACACGTGACGTTAACTTAAGTCTTATTTCTTGCTAGAATATTCACTCCTCTCTTTAGAGAGAAAGTGCAAAAGAAGCACTGATACTAAGCCAAAGATTATGCTTTCGATCTATGTCATCCTCCCCCTCTGCTTGACCAGGGGTTCCATAGTTCTACCGGAGATATCATGACTTTAATAAGAATCTGGATCTTCTTTATAAAATCTCTTTTTGAATTATTTTAATTAAGTTTATAGAGTAAAATCTACTTGTTCTGAGAGTACCTATCTTTTGTTTGACCTAAAATTGCCCATCCTGACTTATTTGTGTTGAATTTTTTAGTGGTTATGTTTATAATATACGCAATAATTACTAATTGAGGTTCAAAATGCCAGCCAGCAATAGAAAAACTACTAAAAAGTCTAAAGATCAAATAGCAATGCATGAATTAAAGCAGCATAAACATCATGCTAAAGAACGTGAGAGACAGGCAAGAGCATATGAAGCACATCTTGAAGAGAATAAAACTAGAGATGAATCGCTCCTAGAAGAGATTAGAGGATTATACAAACAGCTAGAAAATGCTGTAAAAGCTTATTCTAAAGCTGCTTTAGAAAATAAAGAAGATCTTTTATCAAAGTTTAAAGAAGTAAGAGAACAACTAACTGAACAAGTTGGCTTGCTAAGCCACAATAGCAAAGATTTACAAAAATCTTATCGAACATATATTAATAAATTATCAGAGCAAGTTAATTTGCGTTCGTATAAATTAGCGCAACAAGAAGAAGCCTTAAAAAAAATAATACTCGATACAGCTAAAAGAGTAGAAAAAGATGTTCAAAATATGTCAGTAACTCAACAAATTTATACGATTGCACCAGCTAATGTTAAAAAAGCTCTTGAAAGCATAAGTGAAAAAGTTACGCCTCGCGAATTAAAGAATCTACTAAGTACTTCTTCTATTTTTACTGTCACTTCTCTTTTATTAGATACAGTTGATGTTAATAGTTCTTTAGTAAATGCTCAAACAGGGGAAGTTACTCAACATCAAAGCAACATTCAAGAAGAACTAAAAGAGGAATTAAACAAACTATCTCTTTTATCGCCAGATCAACAATCTGCTATAGCTCTTGCTTTGCTGACGGGAAATGATCCTTCTGGAGTCCTTCAGAATTTTAGTCCAAGTACGCAAATAGCTTTAATTGCTGTTTTAATGGATCAATTAGCTACTAAATTAAGTGATAATAAAAAAGATCAGGTAGCTATTCAAAAATTTGCTAAAGATTTAGTTTCTACTGTAGTGCGTTTAGAGCAAGGAGAGGCAACTTATTTATCTGTTTTGGCTCTTATAGAAAACAATGAAGGTAAAGAGGTCATTGCTCAATTTCATATCGATTTAGCAACATTAAGTCAAAACCCAACAGAGATTGCAGCTATATTGAATTTTCACTTATTAAAAATAGGTGTTAAGAGCGATACGCCCCTAGCAACCGTAATAACTAACGGTGCTCAAGCAGCTACTTTGTTACAACTTGAAGGTAAAACTCTTTCTGCTTTGGGTGGCAATATTAAGAATTTAGAAGAATTAACTAATAGAGTTTTGGAAAATACTTTAGCTAATAGCAATGTTGGAGATGATAATGCATTGACTATTTCTGGTAGTAATTATGTTATTAATCTAAAAAGAGACAAAATAAATTCTGCAAAAGGCGATATTATTGATCCTTTAAAACTTCTTGCAGCTTTAGCTATTGTGCGAGAAACTGCTCAACAAACTGTGTTTGATCTTAATTCTCAAGCAAAATCAGGGATTACTAAGTTACTTGAAGCAATTAATAGCGAAAAATTAGAAGAAGCTGATGAAGATACATTAGAAGAGGCTGATGAAGATACATTAGAAGATGTTAATGAAGATACATTAGAAGATGTTAATGAAAATACATTAGAAGATGTTAATGAAAATACATTAGAAGATGTTAATGAAAATAAATTAGAAGATGCTGGTAAAATACAGCCTAAAGCTACTAACAATGAGATTCAACCCTCTTATTATAATGATGAAAATAATGATGTTATTAAAGATATCATAGAGCTTGATGCTGACTTAATTAAAAACTTTACTAGTGCATTAGGGCAATTAGATCAATTAGATGGAACTTTAAAGAAAAAGTATTCTGATAAACATCTTATTGTTGAAGTCAATCAGCAATTGATAAAAACATTAACACGTTTATTAAGCAATTACGAAAGCAATGGTAATAAAAAACAGTTTCAAGATGATTGTAACAACGCGCTTGATAATGTAAAAAAACATTTTGCTACTCATCGAGATAATTCCTTTGTTCAATTTTTTGCTAATATTATTCATGCACTTACCAGTTTCTTTAATTCTTTATTTGAAAGTGCAGAAAGTAAAAAAGTACGAGAAGATAGAAATGCGTTCTTTAATTCTGATTCTCGACCAACAAACTCAGCAAAAGTCTTATATAATTTTAAGCAAGATTTAGACAAAGCCTTTGAATCTTTAGAGCAGCCTGATGTTAAGCATGGTACTCAATTCGGTACTTCATGTTAGATAAGTGGTAAGCGTTCACGCAATGGCGTGAACGCTTACGCTCAGCACCAGCCTACAAAAGTTCCATTATTCCCATTGGCTATTTATTTTGCTTCCACTTAATATTGCATCCCAAACTAGGTTTTTGTACATCCTTCTGTGGTTTATTACTTATTATACAGTCTATTGCTTCACGTAAAGACTCTCCTGTTACTGGAATATTATTCCCTGGACGAGAGTCATCTAACTGACCTCTATAAACTAATACATGCCGATCGTCAAATAAATAAAAATCAGGAGTGCATGCTGCTTTATAAGCTTTAGCTACTTCTTGAGTTTCATCGTATAGATAGGGAAAAGGATAATGCTCTTGCTGTGCTGTTAGTTTCATGTTTTCAGGAGAGTCATCAGGATAATTAAGTACATCATTTGAATTAATAGCTAGAAATAAAATATCTTTTGGAATGTAATCATTAGCTAGTTGAGTAAGCTCTTTATTGATATGTTTAACATAAGGGCAATGATTACAAATAAAAAATATAAGAGTTGCTTTGTTTTTCAAGTTTTGATTAAAAACAACTCGTTCTCCATTGATAACATTCGTTAATTCAAAATAAGGCGCATGAGTGCCTAAGGCAATCATATTGGAAGGCGTTTTACTCATATTAATCTTACCATTTTAGATAAATTCCTTTAGCAACAGAATCTTGGATTACATCTGCTTGCATTTTATTAATAGATATCCAGTAATTACCCATGTTACTTAAAGCAAAGCGAACACGAGGATACTGACATATTTCTAAAACATCCCGACAATCTACTAGAGAAGTATTTTCATCTATATGCTTATAACATTTAAAATTTACATTTTTTACATCTGATGCAAAAGCAGCCCAATTCATGGGATCAATCGATGCTTGTAATGGAGGGCTCATAAATGCTTCAGCATTATCGTGTCGCTCGAGTTCTATTTTATTCTCTGAGCGATTTTGAATAAGATAATAAGCTTGATTTCCGGTTTCATTTAGAATTAAATAATTTTGTTCATAACCAAATCCTGACACTTCACAACCTCTTGGAAAAACAGAGGTTGCTTGAAGTGAATTAATAATTATTGATGAAAATACCAGAGATTTAGCAATACAACTGAATAGAGACATAATTTCCTCAAAGCAAATTTTTAAGGTTATTGTAATCATAAAAAATTCAATGTCTAGGTTCTATACTCAATTTCCTTCAAAATGCTATTTTTGACCTATCGCTCGGGTGTGATTAAAAGTGCGGTTTTTTTATCTTGAGCGTAGCGAAGATCTTCCTAGTTGCTGTTTAATGCTGCTTGATGGAGCATCGCTATGCTTAGGATGGTGAATAGCGAACAAATCAAATCGTCCAAAATCTCGCATCTTGAAACGTTTTGAATATATATGAGAGAAATCACTTATAACTCTTTATGAGTGTTTATTTTAGCTCGTATTAAAGGGGAATAGGTTCTATAAAAACTCAAAAATAGGTAAATTAAAATATAACCCAATGATATAGTTAAGCAAACTGGGTTTGTTTTGGGGTAATAAACAAGCAAGACCAAAGAGCTAATGCCATATAAAGCAGAGCAACAATGCATTAAAAATTTTAAAATTTTTGAATCAGTTAAGTAATCTAAGCGAGAGGGATAAACATATTTAACTGGGACAAAAATTAAAAGAGAAAATAAGCTTAATAAAAAAGCATTAAAAAGTGATGATGTATTAAAAATATACATATAAAATACGGCTATGTTCCAATAACAAGGAAAGCCTTTAAAAAAATGATCAGGAGTTTTTGCATCATCTTGGCAAAATTGATATGCAGAAGTAATTGATATAATAGAAATTAAAGTAATAGCATAATTAGCAGGAAGCATCTCTGACTTCACTAGCAAGAAAAAACAAGGAGTAATAACGTAATTTAAATAGTCCACAATATTATCTAAGAGCGCACCATCTATTTTAGGTAAAATCGCTTTTACTCTTGCAAGACGCGCTAAACTGCCATCTACAGCATCAATAAATACAGTAATAGCCATAAGCCATAAAGCCGTAATGTACTCATGTTGATAAATTTTAGCTAAGGTAAAAATGCCAAGACAAGCTCCGCTAGCAGTAAATAGATGTACAGCCCATGCAGCTATATATTCTAAAAAAAGAGATTGTTTAGGCTTCATTAAAGTTCCACAGTTAAGTAATTTGATTTAAACATACTTCGTTTCATTTTCTTTCACGTCAGCCCCATGTAATAGGAAAATAGTAACAATAATCAAAAGGAAAGCGCAAGAAAACTCCCTTAGAATTAAGAAATTAGTCTAAACTAAAACTAATTATTTTTTTTTGAATGGTGATAAAGTGAAAATTCAGACAATAAATCCAACAAACGAACAAGTATTGGCAAGTTATGACTGTCTTAACGAAAAAGAAATTTATCATAAAATTGACCAGGGTCAAGAAGCTTATTTAACTTGGCGACAAACCAGTTTTTCGACTCGTAAACAATTAATGAATCAAATGGCTAATTTATTAAGAAAACAAAGTGATGAATTAGCGAAATTAATGTCTATGGAAATGGGAAAACCAATAAATCAAGGGAAAGCAGAAATTGAAAAATGTGCGCTGCTTTGTGAGCATTATGTGGCACATGTTGAAGAGTATTTGGCACCTCGTTTTATTAAGATTGAAATGAAAACAGCTAAAGTGTGTTACACTCCTTTAGGTATTGTTTTTGCCATCATGCCTTGGAATTTTCCTTTCTGGCAAGTTTTTCGTTTTGCTGTACCAACCATTATGGCTGGGAATGCGGCTATCTTAAAACATGCGCCTATATCAACCGGCACAGGAAATAAAATTGAAGAATTATTTAAGCAAGCAGGATTTCCTTCTTTTTTATTTCAACATTTTATAGTTGATAATGACGGGGCATCCAAAATTATCGAACATCAATCAATCATTGCGGTAACGTTAACCGGTAGCGAACGTGCGGGACGTAGTGTAGCTGCTCAGGCTGGAAACAATTTAAAAAAAACTGTTTTAGAGCTTGGAGGCTGTGATCCTTATTTAATTTTAGAGGATGCTGACTTAGAGTTGGCTGCACAAAATATTGTAACCTCTCGCTTAAATAATGCAGGACAGGTTTGCATAGCAGCTAAACGTATTATCGTTATAAAAACAATAAAGGAGCAATTAATAGAAAAAATCCAGAAGCATATTAGTGATTATGTAATGGGAGACCCGTTAGATCCTAAGATAAAACTAGGTCCAATGGCACGAAAAGATCTGCGTGATACTTTGCAAATACAAGTAGAAAAATCATTGAAACAAGGTGCTAAATTATTAGGGGGTGGTATAATTCCTAATAAAAGAGGATTTTATTATCCGCCTACTTTGCTTACTGAGGTTAAACCAGGAATGCCTGCTTTTGATGAAGAGTTATTTGGACCTGTTATTGCAGTCTGCTCTGCGGAAACAGAGGAAGAAGCTATTAAGCTTGCTAATAAAGGATCATATGGTTTAGGTGCTGCAGTATTTACCAGGGATTTAAAACGTGGTGAACGTATTGCTACTGAAGAAATTGAAGCAGGGGTGTGTTTTGTAAATGCTTTTGTAGTCTCTGATCCTCGTTTACCTTTTGGAGGTATAAAAAATTCAGGTTATGGCCGAGAGTTATCAAAAGAAGGTATATTAGAATTTGTAAATACTAGGACCGTGGTAGTTAGTGATTAACACTATGAATAAAAATAAAAAAATCATTCTTATATCTGCAACAGAACAAACGTTAAAAGCCTATGAGCAAGATCAACTTCAGTACACTTATTCTATTTCCACAGGAAAAAATGGTCTTGGGGAAAAGATTAACAGTGAGTGTACTCCACGCGGGTGGCATAAAATTTATTCAATTATAGGCCTAGAAAACCAAATTAATAGTGTATTTGTTGCGCGTCAATGGACTGGCGAAATTTATACAGAAGAATTGGCTCAAAATAATCCAGGACGCGATTGGATTTTAACAAGAATTTTACAATTAGAGGGTTTAGAAGCAGGGCGCAATCAGGGTGGTGATGTAGATAGTTTACAGCGATATATTTATATTCATGGAACTCCTGATTCAACGCGTTTAGGTGAACCTGGTTCACGTGGCTGCATTCGTGTAAGAAATAATGAGATGATCGTTTTAGCTCAATGGGCTACAACAGATACTTTAGTATATATTCAATAACTGAGAGGCTGTGATTGTGAACACAGCAACTAAATGGGGTGACTAATGTCTTATAAATTTGAAGAAGGCAAAGATGTTTTAATAGCAGCTGTAGTAGAGAAAATTAAACATTCTATGGTCGGCGATCAAAGCAAATTTTGCGCTGAGTTTGCAGAGCAATTTTATGGAACTGTTGCTTTAGATGATTTACAAACTTGGGATATTGATGATTTATATGGTGCAGTTGTAAATTTTTGGTCTCTTATTGCTGAGCGCAAGCCTAATGAAACAAAAATTCGTATTTATAATCCAGATTTTGAACGTCATGGCTGGCAAACAACACATACGGTAGTAGAAGTAATTTGCGATGATATGCCTTTTTTAGTTGATTCCATGCGCATGGTAATTAATCGAATGGGACTCTCGTCTCACCTTATTATTCATATGGGTGGTATTAAAGTTAAGAGAGATAAACAAAATAGAGTTATTGACGTTCTCCCTCGTGTTCTTAAAACATCGGCTGTTAATGTAATTAATGAAGCCCCTATTTTTATGGAGATAGATAGGCAAACTGATCCAAAAATTTTGGAAGAATTGTATAAGAATTTTCAACATGCATTAGAAGATAATCGAGTTATTTTTGAAGATTGGGGAAAAATGCGTGTTGAAGTAAAAGAAGCGATTGCTGAATTGAATCATGCTGCCAGTGTTCTTGATGCGAATGAAGTTCATGAAACCAAAGCTTTGTTACATTGGATTGAAGATCATCATTTTACATTTTTAGGAATGCGAGATTACGAACTGGTGAAAAAAGGCAAAGATACTTTATTAAAAGCGATTCCTAATACTGGTTTGGGTGTGTTACGAGATAGCTTAAGTACAGGACATACTCGTAATATCTCTGCTATGGCGCCGGAAGCTCAAGAATTTACACTGTCTTCTCGTATTTTAGTAATGTCTAAGACCAATAACTTAGCTACTGTTCATCGTAATGCTTATACCGACTATATTGGAATTAAACGTTTTAATGATAAAGGTGAGGTTATAGGAGAGAGACGAATCATTGGTCTTTATACGTCTGCTGCTTATCATACTAATCCAAAACATATTCCTTTTTTAAGACATAAAGTGGCCTTAGTTATGGAGAATTCCAAACTTAATCCATACAGCCATGCTGGAAAAGTTCTTTTAAATATTTTAGAAACTTTACCGCGTGATGATTTAATTCAAGCCTCTGAAGACGAATTATTAGAAATTGCAATGGGCATATTTTATATGCAAGAGCGAAAACGTATTCGTTTATTTGCACGTATGGATGTTTATAGGCGTTTTATTTCTTGTTTAGTATACATTCCTAAAGAGCTTGTTAATGCTGAGTTGCGTTTGGATATGCAACATATTTTAGCGGAAAGCTTTAATGCTCAGGAAATTGATTTTTCAACTCAGTTTTCGGAATCTATTCTTGCCAGAATTCACTTTATTGTGCGAGTTGATCCTAAAAACATTCCTGAGTATGATTTCAAAGAAATTGAGAAAAAATTAATAGAAGCAGGCCGTTCATGGACTGATGATTTACATCATCATCTTTGTGATGCTAATGGAGAAGAGCAAGCTAATGCTATTTTTGCTCAATACCGCACTGCTTTTCCTGGTGCTTATATAGATGTATTTTCACCAAGAACAGCAGTTTATGATATTAAGCATATTGAGCAATTAACGCCAGAAAATCCATTAGGAATTAATTTTTATCGTCATTTAGATGAATCTGAACATAATTTCAGATTAAAAATCTACCAACATGATTCAACAATTCCTTTATCGGATGTATTGCCTATTTTAGAAAATTTAGGATTACGTGCAATTAGCGAACGGCCTTATGAACTTAAATTTGAAGATGGAAGGGTTACTTGGGTCAATGATTTCGCCCTCCAATATAATAAAAATAGTGAAATTCATTTAGACGAAATTAAAGAGCTATTTCAAAATGCCTTTGCTCAGGTTTGGTTTGGTGATGCTGAAAATGATGGTTTTAATCAATTGGTATTATCCGCTGGTCTTAATTGGCGTGAAGTAGGGGTGCTACGTACTTATGCTAAGTATTTCAAGCAGATTGGATTTACTTTCAGTCAAGAATATATGGAAATTGCATTAAACAATAACATCGATTTGACTAAGAAATTAGTAAAGCTTTTTTTAGTGCGTTTTAATGTAAATGACGCTAAAAAAAGAGAAGCTCGTTTTACTGCTTTAATTCAAGACATCTACGCTGACTTAGAAAATGTAGTTAATCTTGATGAAGATAAAATTATTAGACAATATGTTCATGCAATTAGTGCCACTTTAAGAACTAATTTTTATCAAACTGATGCTAAAGGAAAATTTAAAAACTATTTATCTATTAAATTAAATAGTAAAAATATTCCTGGAGTGCCAAAACCACAACCTATGTTTGAAATTTTTGTTTATTCGCCACGATTTGAGGGAGTTCATTTACGTTGCGGTAAAGTAGCACGAGGCGGTTTACGCTGGTCAGATCGCCGCGAAGATTTTCGAACTGAAATTTTAGGGCTGATGAAAGCGCAGCAAGTAAAAAACTCAGTAATTGTTCCCAGTGGCGCCAAAGGCGGATTTGTACCTAAGCATCTACCTCTTAATGGCACTCGAGAAGAAATTATGGCTGAGGGTATTGCATGTTATCAATTATTTATTCGTGGTTTATTGGATATTACTGATAATTATAGTAACGGCAAAGTGGTAAAACCCAAGAATGTTATTTCTTATGATGAAGATGACCCTTATTTAGTTGTTGCTGCAGATAAGGGTACGGCTACTTTTTCTGATATAGCTAATGCTATTTCTTTAGAGTATAAATTTTGGCTTGGAGATGCCTTTGCTTCAGGCGGATCAGTGGGATATGACCACAAAAAAATGGGTATTACTGCACGAGGTGCATGGGAATCTGTTAAACGACATTTTTATGAGCTAGATCAAGATATTGAGAATAAAGATTTTACAGTAATTGGTATAGGTGATATGGCCGGTGATGTGTTTGGTAATGGGATGTTAATGTCTCGTCATATAAAATTAGTCGGGGCATTTAATCATTTACATATTTTTATTGATCCTAATCCTGATGCTGAAAAAACCTATAAAGAACGTGAGCGATTATTCAATTTGCCTCGTTCAAACTGGACAGACTTCGATAAAGCGCTGATTTCTAAAGGAGGCGGTGTTTTTAATCGTAGCGCTAAATCTATCCCTGTTAGTACAGAGATGCAAAAATTATTTGGTATTAAACAAGCGCAGATTGAGCCTAATGAATTAATTAAAACGATTTTAAAGGCCAAAGTCGACTTATTATGGAGTGGTGGAATAGGGACTTATGTTAAATCCAGTGCCGAAAGTAATGCTAATGTCGGTGATCGAGCGAATGACTCTACTCGAATTAACGCTAAACAGCTACGTTGTAAAGTAATTGGCGAAGGTGGGAATTTGGGGCTTACCCAACTAGCTCGCGTAGAATACACTTTAAATGGTGGCATGGTTTACACTGACTTTATTGATAATTCAGGTGGGGTAAATTGTTCAGACAAAGAAGTTAATATTAAAATTTTACTTAATTTAACTGTTGCTTCTGGTGATCTAACACCTAAACAAAGAAATGAACTCTTAAGTGAAATGACAGAAGAAGTAGCAAAATTGGTATTAAGAGATAATTATCTTCAAACACGAGCTATTAGTTTGACTGCTTCTCAAGCTTTACGCGCATTAGAGTTACAAAGCCGTTATATGCATGAATTAGAACGCACTGGTAAATTAGATAGGGCTTTAGAGTTTTTACCTGATAATAAAGCATTGATGGAGCGTAAATTAAAAGGACAAGGTTTAACTCGACCTGATATTGCTGTTTTAATGTGTTATAGCAAAACTATTTTAAAGGAACAAATATTAGCTTCTGATGTTCCTGAAGATAGTTTTATGACTCAAATATTGATTAGCGCTTTTCCAAAACCATTACAAAAACGGTTTAGCCAACAAATGCAAGATCATCCTTTACGTCGTGAGATCATAGCAACACGTTTAAGTAATATTATTAATAATGAAATGGGTTTTACTTATGTCTATCGTTTACAAGAAGAAACTGGTGTTTCAGTTTCACTTATTGTAAGAGCCTACATGATTGCTCGTACAGTGCTTGATTTAGAATCCATTTGGAAACAGATTGAAGAGTTAGGCACGAAGATAAGTGCGCAAAAACAAATTGAGATGATGATGCATTATGTTCGCCTATCCAGACGTGTTACACGTTGGTTTATTCGAGCTCAGCGCCGATTTGTGGATGTAACACAAACAATTAAACTTTATTCAGAAGGAATTAAAGAGCTTAAGCAAGCTATGCCATCTGTGTTTGGTCCTAAGAATCGTGAACAGTATAAACTTCAATATCAAGAACTAACCCACGAAGGCATTCCTGCTGCATTAGCGCATGAATTAACAGTAACCCGCGGCCTTTTTGCTGCACCCGATTTGATTGAGATTGCTTATTTAAAAGAAGTCAGTGTTTCTAAAATAGCAGAAATTTATTTTGGTATTGAAGAGTATTTAGATATTGCATGGTTAAGAACTCAAATTATTGTTCATACTACCGAAAATAATTGGGAATCTTTATCACGAGAGGCTCTTCGTGATGATTTAGATTGGCAGCAGCGTCAGTTAACTGCAGGTATTATGAGTTTTAATGATAAGAGTAAGGATTTAGAAACTTGTCTGGAGGCTTGGGGCAATTTACATCACGCTTTAATCGAGCGTTGGCGTTTTATTGTTAATGACTTGAAATCAAGCTCTGTATTAACTTATACCATGTATTTTGTGGCTGTTCGGGAGTTATTAGATTTAACGCAAACTACAATCCCAACATCTGAAGGGTAATTAATGTAGCCACTCGATCTAACAGGGCAAACTCATGCTGTGAAAATTTCACGCAAACTGCCGTCATTTCGAACGAAGTGAAGCAATCTAGTACGAAAATTTAACGAAGTATCGATCTGAGTTGCTTCACTTCGTTCGCAAAGACGACAGTTTATTTTTATTTGATCAAAGTATGCGTTTGCCCTGCCCGATCTAACCAGTTGGCTTTTTCATTGTTTTGTTTCATGCTATTCTGATTTCAATATAAATTAAGGATGCAGATAATGCAAATACGTCTATTTTCTATCTTATTTTTCTTCATTTGTACCGTTGTCAATGCTGCAGATTTTAGTGGTACCTATAAATGTCATTTAACCGATCATAGTTTTGAACAATGTATTAAAGTCTAATGAACGATGAAATAAAACCAACATTAAGTTTTTTTGGTAATTTTTTATCAAAGCTCTCTGAAAATAGTGATCAAGTATATTGGTTAAGTAGTCCTGATTTCAAGAAAATACAGTATATAAGCCCCGCTTATGAAAAAATATGGGGCCGATCTCGCAAAGAGTTATATTGTAATCCTGAGATATGGATTACTTTTTTGCATCCCGAGGATAGCAAACGACAACATCCAGTGAAAGAAATGGCAGAAAAAATTGCTTTAATTGGGGAGTCAGCACGCTTTTCTGCTCAATACCGTATTATAAGACCTGATGGAGAAATTCGCTGGATTATGGATAAGGGCTTTCCTATCTATGATAACAATGGATTATGTTATGGAGTTACTGGGGTTGCTGTTGATATAACAGATGAAAAAAAGCATGAGTTTGAATTAAAGAGAGCAAAAGAAACTGCTGAAGCGGCCAATCAAGCAAAAGTTGTATTCATTGAAAATATGAGTCACGACATTCGTACTCCATTAAATGGCGTAATTGGTATGTCCTCTTTGTTAGTTCAAAAATTAAATGATCCTCAGTATAAGCAATATGCGCAATGGTTAAATGATAGTGGTGAACAATTATTAAAATTATTAAATGGCATTTTGGAAGTTATTTCAGTAGATCATATTAATGAAGGCGATGTTAAGAAGGAGTTTTTTGATTTAGCACAATGTATTAAAGATATTATTGAACTTGAAAAACCTACGGCTTATTTAAAAGGTTTAGATTTAAAGAATCATGTTGATCAAGAGATTCCTCGGTTTGTATATTCCGATCGAATTAAAATTCATCGAATTTTATTAAATTTATTAGGAAATGCTATTAAATTTACTGAAAAAGGTCAGGTAGCAATTTCAGCGCAATTATATAAATTACATGAACAACAAGTAATAGTTCAATTTTCTGTGAGCGATACAGGGATTGGAATTTTAGAAGAACAGCAAAACAAAGTATTTGAACGATTTCATAAAGTAACTCCTTCCTACAAAGAAATTTGTTCAGGCTTAGGCCTTGGACTGCATATTGTTCTTACTTATGTGAAGCTATTAGGGGGCTCGATTCAATTAACAAGTAAATTAGGAATAGGAACAACTTTTGATTTTTTCTTGCCTTTTAATTATATAAGCGGAGATAAATGTAATCTTGAAAAAAATCAAGGAAAAAACAATTCTTTTATCTTAACTGTGCAATGCCACGTATTGATTGTTGAAGATAATGAAATTGCTCTTAAAATAGCGGAGACAATTGCTCTTCAGGTTGGTTGTCGCGTTACGACTGCTAAAAGCGGTGAAGAAGCATTTGCTTTGATTAGAACTATAAATTTTGATTTGGTTCTTACCGATATTGGCTTGCCTGGTATATCAGGATATGAATTAACTCAAAAAATAAGAGAATGGGAAAAATACAATAATAATAAAATGATTGCTATTGTAGGTTTAACTGCTCATGCCAAAAAGGATGCGCAGACGCATTGTTTAGCAGCTGGGATGAATGATGTATACAGCAAGCCCATTACCAATGAGTTAATGGCAACAATATTAAAAAAGTATGTAACTAATGAATTAGACTCAAGTAACAATTGATCACAATTTTTCTTAAATACTCCTTGAAATTTTAATATTAACCCAAATATACGTTGCATAAATGTAACTGCTCGCAAGTTACCATAAATATTTGTAGTTAAATTAAGTTAAAAATAGGAGATTTTTTAAATGGCTAGTCAGCAACAAACAATGGGGTTTCAAACAGAAGTAAAGCAAATGCTTCATCTAGTAATTCATTCTCTCTATAGCAATAAAGAAATTTTCTTACGTGAATTAATTTCTAATGCTTCTGATGCTTTGGATAAATTAAGATTTGTTGCTTTAACTAATGCGGCTCTTTTTGAGAATGACTCTGATTTAAAAATTAGCATTCAAATTAATAAAAAATTAAAAACGATCACTATTAGTGACAATGGTATTGGTTTAAGCAGAGAAGAGGCTATTGAAAATCTAGGTACCATTGCTAAATCAGGGACTAAAGAATTTATTAATCAATTAACCGGGGATCAAGCTAAAGATTCGAAACTTATTGGTCAATTTGGCGTTGGTTTTTATTCTGCTTTTATTGTCGCTGATAAAGTTACAGTGAAAAGCCGTCGTGCCGGAATGATGCCTGAAGAAGGTATTGTTTGGGAATCGAAAGGGGATGGTGAGTTTACTATTGGTATGGAGAAAAAAGAAACTCGTGGGACAGAAGTTACTTTACATCTAAAGAATGAGGATGATGAGTTTTTAAATGATTGGCGTATTAAGAGTATTATAACTAAATATTCTGATCATATTTGTTGGCCTATTTTAATGAAAAAAGAAGAGATCGATACTGATCAAAAAGAAGAAGCCGATACAGATCAAAAGGAAAATAAAGAGCAACCTGAATTTGAAACAGTAAATAAAGCAACTGCTTTATGGACTTTACAAAAATCAGAAATTTCAGAAGAAGAATATAAACAACTTTATAAACATATTTCTCATGATTACATGGATCCTTTAACCTGGTCACATAATCATGTAGAAGGGAAACAAGAATACATCACCTTGTTGTATATTCCTTCTCATGCGCCTTATGATATGTGGCAGCAAGAAGCAAAACATGGATTAAAACTGTATGTTAAGCGAGTCTTTATTATGGATGATGCGACTCAGTTTCTTCCACGGTATTTACGTTTTGTAAAAGGAATTGTGGACGCCAGTGATTTACCTTTGAATGTATCGCGTGAAATTTTACAAGATAATAAGCAAGTTGATAGTATTCGTTCTGCTTGTACTAAACGTATTTTATCGATGCTTGAAAAAATGAGTGAAAATGAGCAAGAAAATTATCAAAAAATATGGGATGAGTTTGGCCTAGTCTTAAAAGAAGGACCTGTTGAAGACTTTGCTAATAAAGAAACAGTTGCGAAATTACTGCGCTTTTCTACAACGCATACTGATTCAGAAAAACAAGATGTGACTTTAATGGATTACATTAGCCGTATGAAAGAGGGGCAAGATAAGATTTATTATATTACTGCTTCAAGTCATAATGCAGCAAAACATAGTCCTCATCTTGAGATTTTTAAGAAAAAAGGAATCGAAGTATTATTGCTTAGTGATAAAATAGATGAATGGCTAGTAGGCTATTTAAGTGAATTTGATGGTAAAAAGCTTCAATCTATCTCTAAAGGAAAAATTGATGAATTAGATAAAGAATCTAATGAGCAAATTAAAGAGCAAGAAAAAACGCTTGAACCGTTAATTAAGCATATTAAAACTGTTCTTGGTGAGCGTGTAAAAGATGTTATTTTAACTAATCGCTTAACTAATTCTCCAGCATGTATCGTGGCTGATGAACAGGATATGGGCTTAGAGATGCAAAGAATATTGCAATCAGCAGGTCAACAAGTGCCACTAAGCAAACCAATCTTTGAAATCAATCCAGAACATGCTTTAATAAAACGTTTACATGATATTCAAGATGATTCTCAATTTGAATTATGGGTAGTGATGCTGTTTGAGCAAGCGGTTTTAGCAGAAGGTGGACAATTGGATAATCCTGCTGATTTTGTTAACCGAATTAATCAATTATTAGTCGCTTCTTAAGTGTAATTGTTTAGGACTGTAGGTGAAAAGTCAGATCTGAGTTCAAATCTAGCTTTTCACCGAACATCTGAAAATAGAATTTGCGTTTTAACGTTAATATTTTGTTCGCGGCATTAAATTTTCAGAATTATGGAGTTTATTTACTAATTCGTAAGTATATTGAGTAGATAAAGCATCATACCCATCGTCATTATAACAGGTCCAATCCTGATTTATAAAAAAATAATAATCTACTTTATCCTTGACAGATGGATAATCATTCCAGGAACCGTAATAATTTGCCCAAGGATCGCATACTAATTCATCTATCATTAAAAATGTATGATCCTCTATGGTACAAATAGCTATGGGACATGTCATCTGTTCATTTATTAATTTTTTTTCGAATAATCCTTTAATCAGTTGATCTAATGCTAAAAAAGATTGGAGCATACAATTACCAGCCTCATAAATATTTACTATTTGTGCACATAATAAGATGCATTCTAAATGGCTTTTATCTTGTTTGCTCAGGATTTTATCGCATTCATTTTGTACAAGATAGACTAAAGGGGCAAAGAATTTATTAGAGGATTTATCAAGAGTATCATTCGATTTTGCAATTCTTAAATTAATATCTTTTACACATTGTTTCATTAAGATAAGAATCTCTTCTTTCATTTTAGATATTTTTTATGAATTTATATTGAATTATATTTTAACATAAGGTTCTATTTATGTCCATCAAAAGGGTACGCGAAGCCCATACGTGATTTTAGAATGATCATCGTCAAAGACAAAATTTTTCATTAACATTGCTTCAAATAGTGTGGTGGGCATTTTCGTTAAGTTTTTAGGCCATTTGTACAACATTATAGTTAAAATATTTCGGTGTTCTCCTCGTATAATATCAAAGGATTTTTCTTTATTTGGAAGAATAAAATAATTTTTATCATAATTATTTTCTAGATAGAGCTTGATTTTATTGATTATCTTTAAATCGTATTCTTTTGCAAGCAGGAGAGTAATGCCTACTTCAACTACTACATCGTGCTCAGTGCGAGTAATTATTTCATCAATATGAGTTTTTAAGTAATTAGTAATCCATTTAAATGAATTAGGCCGGAGCTCTTTTTGATAATAACGGCTTTCGCTCAATATAAAGTGAGTCATTCCATATATTTTGGCGGAGAAATCTGAATCAGATAATAGATTATCTTGATTGTTAGAAAAAACAGATTGAAATTTTTGAGTATAATCAGAACGCAGATCGATTATTCCTAAATCATATAAATAATACACATAGTTGATTAATTGGGCTCCATAAATTTTAATGTTTTCCTCATCTAAGATGAATAATTTAAAATCATTTTTTTTTGTTTTTAAAAGAGAAATTATTTTTTTTGTATGTGGAAACAAAGGAGTTTTTTCCATATGATAAAAATATATTTTATTAGTTAAAATAAGTAGATTTAAATAGTAAGCAATTCTCGGAAATTTTAAGCTTTTTTCAATCCTTTGTTTTGTTTTCTCTGTATCATTATCGGAAATAGAAAGTAACCTTTTATTTTCCTCTTCTATCATTTGCTCATTTTGACTCATTACATATAAATGATGATATCTATCACTTAATAAATAGAGATAATTGATAATAGGATTAAGGTATTCCTCTTTCCCAGTTAGAGTGTACATTCGAACTGAGAAATGCTCTTGATGGGTGATAGGGAGAGTATAAAGCTTAGATTGATATTCTTTTAAAATTTTTTCACTTATATCAGCATTACTCAGAGTATTAAAAAAGAACAAAAGGATAATTAGATAATACACAATAATTTTAAATAATCATATTAACAAAGAAGGGCGTTATTTTAGCAAGATAAAATTAACTTATAAATGAATAAATTCAATATATTAGCTTTTTTAATATCTATAGGACTTATTATATAAACGATGAAAGAAGTAGAATTATCTGTGGCCAATGTAAGTAGGTCTAATAAGTGGCTCGGAATCTATTTCTTGATGCTCTTCTGAATTTATGTTTATAGTTAGATTTCTAATTTCTTCTTCAGCTTCAGCTTCTAAGGTTTTTTGCAGAGAGTTGAGTAAATTTTTAGTAAACTGTTTTTCTAATTTTGATTTTATTTCTGTAATAGTTTCTAATTTAAAAAGACTTAATTTAAACCCATAACCAAAATAAGCATTATGGATTTCTTTTTCAGAAGTTATCTCTAGTAATGCTGCTTTATGAAGGTTTTTCCAACATTTTTGCATGCATACATAAGCAGCTGTAACACTCGCTGCATGTTCATAATAATTAGAAAGATAGTGATAGATGACAGCCATTAATAAATAACCAGGTGTTTTAAATTGTATAAGATTATTTTGTGTATCAGATAGAGTTTCATATAGACTATCTAATTTTCCTTTAAAATCATTTTTTTGCTGATCATTCATAGGTAAACTTGGGTATAAAGAAGTAAGTTGTTCTTGAAAAAAACTCTGGTAAGCGTGATAAGAGTTAAAGTCGGGAGACATGGCGAGACAAAGAAACTCCTCATATATTGCATCACGCTGTTCAATTTCCTTTTCTATTTTTGGATCACTATTTGTTTTTTTTAGTTCTTTTCTTAATTCCATACTCCGTTTTTTTTGAGCCATGCTAGCCATATATAATTGATAACCGCAATAATAGTTTGCTTTTGATTGTGGTGCTGGATCGCGAAATTGTGGTTGGATTGAGTTAAATTTATTTTCCCAAAAAGGACAAAGTTCTTCAGAATCTAAAAATTTTGTAATACGCATGCTTGCTTTATTATCTGTTAAAGATTTTAGTTGGTTTTTAAATAAAGCTAGTTGAAGAGGGCGCATAGTCTCTAGGATTCGTATCAACTCCTGCGGGGTTCTTATTCTCATCGCAGAAGCAGCTAGATCTTTTTGAAAAAACATTTTATTCCTTTTTAATTATATAGAACTTTTTATGCTGGTAAAAATTATATCATCTTTTTGCTCATCATTCAATTTCTGATCAAATTTAGGTCTATTGTCATTAAAAATATTAATCTTAGAAACCGGATGCGGCCATGTATGTGAACGAGCTAAAGGAAAAACTGGCAGCTCAGGCAATTCATCCAAAGTATCTAATTGAACTGCAACAGGATCTAGTTGTTCGTCTGCCTCTGATAATTTAATTAGATCTTCTAATCCTATGTTCTCAAGCAGATGTTCAACAGAATTTTTTAACGTAAATCGAGTCTTTAATAGTTTTTGTGCTTCAAGTATAGTCTGATAATTTTCAGATTGTTCTATATTATCAGCATTCATCATTTGGTTTTCTTCTCTGGCAAGAATAGAATCCAAAATTTCCTCAGAATCTCTTGAGCCATTTAGACGTTTATAAGGCGAATCGGGTTTATCTAGAAGAGGTGGTTCTTTCTGTTTTGCTTTTAAGATAAGACTATGTTTACCATAGCGCTCTTTCCCAATATCAACAGCTTTAGCATGTTTGCCATTTTTAGCTTCAATATAAATATCATCAGTAACAACACCAAATTTAGTATAAACAATACCGACATCTAAAACACTAAGAATGGCGGAGCCATTGTTTCTCATGCCCATATCATCCATACGAAAGACATACTTACTGTTTTTTTTCAAACTCAATAATTCATGAGGTTCGCACCAAGGATATATTTCTATAAAGGGATTATTAAGTAAACTTTTTTTAGGGCATTGTTGATTTAAATTAAAAACTAATGTTTTCCAATAATTTCTATTTTCTGAGCTAGTAAATTCCTTATTATAAGGATTGTTTCTTTGATAAGCCGAACAGCGTTCTTTTCCAAAACGTTCTTCAATTAACTGTTGCATCAATTGGTGATCTTGAGGATCTCCTGCTATTTTCACAATAGGTATTCTATGTATTTTATCAAAAATGGTTCCAGTATTTCTTTTAATTATTTGTGCTAATTTTAATGCTTCTTCAAAACCCTTTCCTGGTCTAATGGTACCAAAAGATAATATATTAGGAGGTTTTATAACCACATCTTTGGGATGATCGGGTAGAGTAGTTAATTGCTGTGAGGCTACAGTTAATTTTGATTTGTTTTGTAACTCATATGGTGTCACAGGATATTTTTCTAATTCAACTAGTGCACCTACTTCTCTTGCTTTTTTTTCTATTCCTGATGGTTCAATTGTATTTCGTTTGTCACAATCTCCATAAGATGCTGCAAGGATTGCACTATGTTGATCTGTCTCATTAAAGAATTGTACAGTATTCGCTTGACGCATTAACTCATGAGTATATTGTTGTAAATAACGTCGAGTATAATTTTGTTTATATTCATGAATAGTCACATTAACTTTAATTCCAGCCTGCTGAAGTAGTTCAATATCAGAGGAAGTAATATATACACCACAATCCGGAGGACGAATATGTATATCCAGGTAGGTGTCCTCATCAATAGGCTGCATGCTTGTGATAAGGCTATTAATCAGTTGGCGTTTAAGCGGATCATTTTGATTTGCTTTATTAGCAAGATAAAATCCTTCTTTGGCTGTAAATTTTTTTTTGCTATAAAAAGTGGGCAGGTAAATAGTTATAGATGAGTTAAATTTCTGATTAAAAATAGTTACATTTTGCAATAGTGAAATCAATTCACTCAGTTCTGTTTCATTAAATATCTGATCTCTCTTTTGAGATAATTTTCGAACAAGTTCATTATAATATTCGAGAGCTTGAGTTCGCACTTCTGGAGACATGTTTTCTATAATATTCAAAGGATTGTCGGCTAGTAAGATGTCTCCATCAAGTCCAGTGAGTTGAGAAAGAATATCTTGAGCACTATCTTTTAGAGTTTCTAAATCATATAGCTCTTTAAAGGATTTATCATTTTCTAAATCATAGGGTAATTGTTTATTTTGAAAATCGTAAGAATACTCTTTAATACCAGTTAATTTATCGCAAAATTTTTCTAATTCATATAGTTTAACTGGAGTTAAAAAATATTCATTTAATTGGGTAAATATTTGTACGGCTTTGGTATGTCGGTTACAGAAATTATTATTTTTAAAATAATATTCAATATATTCATTAAGAGAAAAATCTTGAGAAAAACCATGATCTTTATAAAATTTTTTTAAATGAATTAATTGAGCCGGAACTTTCGGAGGTTTTTTGTAATTAGCATTAGCAATATCTATTGTTAAAGCAGCTTTAGCTTGCTCTAGCTTCACTTTTTTTTCATTTAAAAAAATTATAATCTGTTTAACATCGGATTTCTCAAAATAAATTACTTTTTGAGAATAGATATCCATAATAGTTAACGAGTGTAAAGTATCGTCGTGATTGACAATAATTTTGGGGGATCTTGGACTAACTGTTTTACAAACTACATCTTTTACTTCCGTTAAAGAAGAGCTTTCTTCATTTAATTTATAACCACTTATGACCGTGTGCTCATTTGCTACAGGTTGTAAAACCCAGGCACTTGGAATAACTTGCTCAGGAATAGAAGTAGTTTCTTCGGGATAAGGAACTACATAATCATTATTTGCTCGTTTTAACCATTTACACAAAATATCATTGTAATGTCTAATAAAACCAAGTTCTAGCGAAGATGCATATTGTCCATCGCCAGTTTTTGCTTCTTCATCAAAGGGCATTGTTAATAAGTATATTTTTGTCATGGTTAATATTCACACCATAAATGATTTGTATTTGTACATTTATATTAAATTATAACCTAAAAACCTTAATTAAATATTAAGAAGATAAAATTTATATTTTTTCTTCTTGTAATCTTATACCCAGATTCTGCCCTTCTTTCAATCATAAAATCTAAAAACTATCATTGCATCGATGAATGATTAGGAATATAGATTTTTGTTCAAATTTTTATTTTATATATCAGTTTATGTTATTATTGTAGAAAAATTACAAATAAATTATGTGCAGAGAATGATTATGGAAAAAGAAAATACACACACTGTGCCAGAGCTTTCTTTATCAAATATTAAATATGCTTTTTTTACTAATGAAGCGGGTGAGAGCGATGCTGGATATCTTGTTAATGGTCTAAAAACAAGAAATGTATATATTCATGGTTCAAAACAAGCATCTGATAATTCACCGGATAAATTACCTGACTCTCCAAATAATATTTTAGCTAATATTGAACAATGTTTTGATGAGCTGGGTGCAGAATCGCATCGTACTTATAAATTCTACATGGATAGTTATTATGCAAATATGGGACGTAGCGATCCATTAATTATTGCTTGTGATGATTTAGATTATTTACAAACTCTTAAAAAGCAGGCGCACGATAATATAGATTTTGAAGATCTAGATAAGACAAATCCTAATTACTTAGGATTAGAATCCAATATGCGTACAGCGTTAAAAAATTCGGATGTGTCTGTTATCCGTGCGGATGCTTTAATTTTTAAAGCTATTCCCGGTGAATCGATAGCTGTTCTAGGCGGGTCAGCAGATGCTCATCCTATCATGATGTTTGATGATGAACATAAAATTGCTTGTTATATTTCAGGTGCTCATCATGCTTTAAAGCAAGGAGTTTTAGAACATTCATTTAATAAGATGAGGGATCTTGGTGCAAATGTAAAAAACATACGTTTGGTTAAGCAGACCTCATTAAGTATCTAGAAAAATTATGTGGTAGCGTTTATCCTATG
>CAMFHA010000010.1 GCA_945952115.1 uncultured Legionella sp.
CATGAACGGATTAAACCTGTGCTTTTGAGTATTTGTCAACTAAAACTTAAGGCTAGTTGGAAGCTTTATGCACGGAATCCAGCTTCTATCTCACTTCAAAGTCGTCTGGATGCTGTGCATAAAGCACAGCACGTAGGCAACAGAGACGCTTTTAATGCTCAAAATTTAGATGCTTTTACCCTGAACGCTATACCCAAAACCTAGCATTTTGAAGGAACTTGGGTATATTACTCCAAAGAGTTATCTATTACTCCTAGCTTGGCAATACTTTCTCGAGCATTGAGATTTTTATTAGGAAAATCTTCACGGTAATGTCCACCTCGAGACTCTCTTCGTGCTAATGCGGCTACTACAATAAGTTTAGCATTTAGAATAATATTTCTTAACTCAATAAAATCTCGAGTTATTGAATGATTCCAGTAGTATTCTTCAATGATTTTTTTTCGTTTAATGATGAGCTGTAATAGATCATTTAAGCCGGCCTCAGTGCGTACAATTCCAGCATAAGAAGTCATTTCTCCCCGCAAACCTCGCCATTGTGCATTTATTTGACTTGCTCGACGATTGTTCACTTGTCTGGGTGAGCTCCAATTCGTCACACTATGAGTATTTTTTAAAGGTGTAGCGATGTCTTTTAAGCTACAACGTGCTGCATTAGCCCCCATGATCAATGCTTCGAGAAGGGAATTACTGGCTAAACGATTTGCCCCATGCAATCCAGTAAAAGCCACTTCACCAATAGCATATAAACGTTGCAAATCAGTTCTGCCATCAACATCGGTAAGTATGCCACCGCATTGATAATGAGCTGCGGGTACGACAGGAATCATATCTTGGCTCATATCAATACCTAAAGATAAGAGCGTATTAAAGATTTGAGGAAAGCGTTTTTGTAAAAAAGATTTACTTTGATGTGTGATATCTAGATACACATAACCTTTTTGACTTTGTTCAATTTCATTAAAAATGGCACGTGCAACAACATCTCGAGTAGCCAGCTCCATTTTATCTGGAGCATAGTGTTTCATAAACCGTTCACCTGTATCAGGATTTTTTAATATTCCGCCTTCACCACGTACTGCTTCGGAGATTAAAAAGTTATTCACGGAATGATGATGTAATAAAGTCGGATGAAATTGATAAAATTCCATATTACCCACTCGAGCACCGGCACGATAAGCCATCGCTACTCCATCTCCTGTCGCAACCATTGGATTAGTGGTATAACGATAAGTTTTGCCCGCGCCTCCAGTGGCTAAAATAACGCAGTTGGCCAAAAAAGTATGAATACGATTTTGTTGGCAATCTAAAATATAAGCCCCTAATACTTCACCTTGAGTATCTGTGCGATGGGGATGGTAATGAGTGATTAAATTGACTGCAACATGGTGTTCAAAAATTTGAATTTGTTCTTTTTGCTGTGCTAAAAGATTTAATGCTTGCGTGATGGTAAAACCTGTTTGATCTCCGCAATTATAGATGCGGCGATGAGAGTGTCCACCTTCTTGAGCTAAATGAAAATGCCCATTATTTTGTTTGGTAAATTGTATTGAATAAGAGTTTAGTTGCTTAATTAGTTCAGGACCTTGACGAATAATAAACTCTACAGCAGGGCGATAACATAAACCATCACCAGCAATTAAAGTATCTTCAATATGCGACTCTACAGAATCTTCAAGAGTGGAAACAGCAGCTACTCCACCTTGGGCATAACGGCTATTGCATTCCATTGCCTCAGCTTTGCTAACTAACGCGATTTTTAATCTAGGCTGCATTTCTAGAAGAGTTAAACAGTAGTGTAATCCTGCTAGCCCAGTTCCAATAACAAGCACATCAAATTGATAGGATTGTCCTTGTTGAGATTCCATATGGCTCATGAAAAGGCCTTTACTAATAGAGTAGCAAGTCCTATATAGTTTTCAGGCGTTAGGTTAATGAGTTGAGCTTTTGCTTCTTCTGGTATAGAGAGACTAGTAATAAAGCCTTTTAGACTATTGGCATCAATTCCTTGCCCTCGGGTAAGATCTTTTAATTGTTCATAAGCATTCGGCACATTATAACGTCTCATTACTGTTTGTATGGCTTCGGCTAAAACCTCCCAGTTGGCATCTAAATCTGCTTGCAAGGCTTGTTTATTAATTTGTAATTTATCATTGCCTTTTGCAATGGAATGATAAGCAATCAAACTGTAAGAAAAACCAACGCCAATATTACGCAATACAGTGGAGTCTGATAAATCTCGTTGAAGACGTGATTGTGTTAACTTATTAGCAAAATGACAAAAAAGTGCATTAGATAAACCTAAGTTACCTTCAGCATTTTCAAAATCGATAGGATTAACTTTATGTGGCATGGTAGATGAACCCACTTCTTGAGCCACCGTTTTTTGTTTGAAATACCCTAGAGAAATATAACTCCAAATATCTTGAGTATAGTCTAAGAGTATATTATTAATTCGCACCATAATTTGAGATACTTCAGCTAAGCCATCATGAGGTTCAATTTGAGTGGTGTAAGGATTAAAAGATAAGCCTAAGGAAGTAACAAAATTGGAACAGTGTTTACGCCAATCTACTTCAGGATAGGCAATAACATGAGCATTGTAATTACCTACTGCTCCATTAAATTTTCCTGGTACTAGGACTTCTGCTAATTGTTGTAGAGGTCTTTTTAGGCGTGCAACAAAATTAACGAGTTCTTTTCCCATGGTGGTTGGTGTTGCGGGTTGCCCATGAGTGCGTGCAAGCATTGCCACATCAGCATGTTGTTTAGCTAATAAGGTAATTCCACCCGTTATTTCTGCTAGTGCAGGTTGTATTACCTGAGCAATTGCTTGTTTTACCATTAAGGCATAGGCAAGATTATTAATATCTTCTGAAGTACAAGCAAAATGAATAAAACCAACAATTTTTTCTAATTTGGGTTTTGCTTGAAACTTTTCTTTTAAATAATATTCGATGGCTTTAACATCGTGATTGGTTTGTTTTTCTAATTCTTTTATTTTGGCAGCTTCAATTTCATCAAAATTAGTAAGAATATCATTTAGAAATTGTTTGGCCTCTTTATCAAGCGCAGGAATATCAGTAATAGTTTCATTAGCCGTTAATGATTCAAGCCAACGAATTTCTACCATCAGACGATAATAAGTTAAAGCAAGCTCACTGAAATAGGGGCTTAAGGCTCTGGTTTTATTAAAATAACGACCATCAATAGGTGAAATAGCGTTTAACGCAGTGAGTGTCATAGAAGAATTTATCCGAATTTATAAAGGCTATATGATATTAGATGATAGCCAAGATGTGAATTAAAGTATGAAATTTAAATGCCAAAATTTAAAATTTTTTTATTTTTTTTAAGATTTGTTGGCCACTCACTAGCTATCGATCCAAATTAGTGAGCATTTTATGCAAAATCAAATTATTCCCATCGCTCAACAATTTCAGTAGAATAGACCTCATTTTTATGGATTGAGGTAAGTATGACAGTGAGCAAGCACACTATTGATTTAGCCCAACTAGGAATGGCTGATCTCGAACAAGTTGGTGGTAAAAATGCTTCCTTAGGAGAAATGATTTCTCATCTTTCATCTTTAGGCGTTTCTGTTCCAGGTGGTTTTGCTACGACTGCCGAATCTTTTAAGGAATTTTTATCACTAGACGATCTGGATAAAAAGATTTATGCAAAACTTTCTGTCTTGGATATAGACGATGTGAAACAACTTGCTCTGGTCGGTAAAGAAATCAGAGAGCTTATCCTTCATACATCATTCAGCGATGCGTTTGAAATGGAAGTTCGAGTCGCTTATCAACAATTGGCTGAACGTATTGGACATGATGATTTTACTGTTGCTGTTCGCTCTTCTGCCACCGCTGAAGATTTACCGGATGCTTCTTTTGCTGGTCAGCAAGAAACTTTTTTAAATGTAAAAGGAGTTGATGCAGTATTGATTGCCATTAAACAGGTTTTTGCCTCATTGTTTAATGATCGGGCGATTGCTTATCGAGTTCATCACCAATTTGCACATCAAGATGTTGCCTTGTCGGCAGGCATTCAACAAATGGTCCGTAGTGATTTAGCTGTTAGTGGTGTTATGTTTACTATGGATACTGAGTCAGGTTTTGATGATGTGGTGTTTATTACTTCGTCTTATGGTCTTGGAGAAATGGTTGTTCAAGGCGCAGTAAACCCTGATGAATTTTATGTTCACAAGCCAGGATTAAAAGCAAACAAACCCGCTGTCATTCGTAAAAACTTAGGATCAAAAGCAATAAAAATGGTGTATTGTGATGATCCAAAATCGGATAAACGCGTTAAAACTGTGGATGTCGAATTAGCACAGCGTATAGTTTTTTCTTTAACTCAAGGCGAGATGGAACAACTCGCCCGTCAAGCCTTGATTATTGAACAACATTATGGTCGACCGATGGATATTGAATGGGCAAAAGACGGCACCAATGGCCAATTGTATATTCTTCAAGCGCGACCTGAAACAGTAAAAAGCCGTGATAATAAACAAGTATTAGAGCGTTATACGCTTCAAGAGCAAGGCCAAGTGCTTTCCGAAGGGCGAAGTATTGGTCAGCGTATTGGTCAAGGTACAGCAAAAGTCATTCATGACATCAGCGAAATGCATAAAGTTCAACCCGGAGATGTTTTAGTTTCAGATATGACCGATCCTGATTGGGAACCGGTTATGAAAAGAGCATCGGCTATAGTGACTAATCGTGGCGGACGCACTTGTCACGCGGCAATCATTGCACGGGAATTAGGGATTCCTGCAGTAGTTGGTTGTGGAGATGCCACCAAAACTATTCGCGATGGTGATAAGGTGACCGTGAGTTGTGCTGAAGGAGATACTGGCTTTGTGTATTCTGGTTTATTGCCTTTTGAATGTGTTCGTTTAGATGTAGAAACGATGCCTGAACTTCCAATTAAAGTGATGCTTAATGTAGGTAATCCAGAGCGTGCTTTTTCTTTTCAGTCAATACCTATTTCTGGTGTAGGTTTAGCTCGTTTAGAGTTTTTAATTTCTAACACCATTGGTATTCATCCTAGTGCTTTATTAAATTTTGACAAGCTTCAAGATAAGGAATTAAAAAATTATATTACAGAAAAAACAGCTGCTTATGCTTCTCCAGTAGAATTTTATATAGAACGTTTAAAAGAAGGCATTGCTACTATAGCGGCTGCATTTTATCCAAAACCTGTGATTGTTCGTCTATCAGATTTTAAATCAAATGAGTACGCTAATTTGATTGGTGGTTCTTTATATGAGCCTCATGAAGAAAATCCAATGCTTGGCTTTAGAGGTGCTTCTCGTTATGTCTCTTCCTCTTTTGCCGAGTGTTTTGCTTTGGAATGCAAAGCAGTCCGAAGAGTGCGTGAAGAGATGGGATTAAGTAATGTAGAAATTATGATTCCTTTTGTTCGTACAGTTACAGAAGCAAGTAATGTTATTGAAATTCTTAAGCAACAAGGTTTAGAGCGAGGTAAACACGGCCTACGTATCATTATGATGTGTGAGTTGCCTTCAAACGCATTATTAGCGGATCAATTTTTAGAGTATTTTGATGGTTTTTCAATTGGTTCAAATGATTTAACTCAACTTACTCTTGGTTTAGATCGGGATTCAGGACTCATTGCTGCGCAATTTGATGAACGGAATGAAGCAGTAAAAGCTTTATTACATATGGCTATTGCTGCATGTAAAAAAGCGGGAAAATACATTGGCATTTGCGGCCAAGGTCCTTCTGATCATCAGGATTTTGCTCAATGGCTTATGAAAGAAGGAATAGACAGCGTGTCTTTAAACCCTGATTCAGTTTTAGAAACTTGTTTATTTTTAGCTAAACAATAACTGATAACAAAATTTTTAAGGATTGTTAGCACTCATTATAATAGCAAAGTTAAGTCGTCTTTCTGTTCTCGTCGCCTTCCGGCTTGACCGAAAGATCCATGGTTTTACTAGAGTCTTGGATCCTCCGGTCAAGCCGGAGGACGACGGTATAGAAGGGCTCTGGTTACGCTGGAAGACAACAACGCGCTAGATCAATATAAACAGAGAGAGCACATTGCGGAGCATAAAATGAAGGGTCAAAATACCGTAATAAGTTTCATTATTCTTTTATTGTTACCTGTACTTGCTTATGCAAATCCAGCAAATCATATTGACCCTATTGCTTCGGTTGTTTTAGTAGCAACTAGTCTTTTTTTCTTTGCGCTTATTGGGCGTTATTTAGCAAATCGCTTTAGTGTTCCTGGCGTATTAGGCGAACTTCTAATGGGAGTCTTGATCGGTAATCTCTGCTATTTTTGTGGTATGCAGCTAATGGTTATTTTAAGGGAAGGCTCTTCTATTTTTGATATTATGAAAAATATGTTGAGTGGAGTACCGTTAGCGAAAGCGGTTTCTCAAGTAATTCCAAATGCAGTTTATGCAGAACAAGTAACTCAAGCGCTTAGTGGTGATCAAGGGGTTGAATATTTAAAAATAGCCTATGTAGTTGATATTTTTTCTCGCTATGGAGTGATTTTTTTACTTTTTATGGTGGGTTTAGAAAGCTCAATAGAAGAGTTAAAACGTACGGGGAAAGAGTCTATTCTTGTAGCCATTATTGGTGTAATTGCTCCGATGATTTTAGGTTTCGCTGTTGCTTATGTTTTAATGCCAGCAGCTTCATATGAAGCAGATTTATTTGTCGCTGCTACTTTAAGTGCAACCAGTATTGGAATTACAGCCCGGGTGTTAACCGATATGAAAAAATTAAACACCCGAGAGGCAAGGACAATCCTTGGCGCAGCAATGATCGATGATATCCTGGGGCTTATTATTTTGGCAGTAGTAACTAGTCTTGTCATTAATGATTCTGTTGATGCAATGATTGTTTTTAAAATAATAGGCGCTTCTCTTGTTTTTTTCTTTGGAGTTATTCTTTTAGGCCCTATTATTTTAAGAAAAGCCGTAGATTTTTTTAGTTTTTTACCTTTGTGGGAAGCCAAATTATTTATTTCGTTCCTTTTTGTTATGTCATTAGCTTGGCTAGCATCTTTAGTCCAGTTGGCGGCTATTATTGGTGCTTTTGCGGCAGGAGTTATTATTCATGATAATTATTTTAAAAAAAGTGCCCAAGAACATAAAGAAAAGAATATTAATATTCATGAGCTGATCTCGCCTCTTGAATCTATTCTAGCTCCTTTATTTTTTATGGTGATTGGTATTCAAGTTAAATTAGAAACTTTTTTCAACTGGCAAGTATTATTTTTGGCAAGTGGTTTAATTATTGCGGCAATTGTTGGTAAATTAATAAGTGGCTTAGGCGGAAGTAATAAAGATGATCGCCTATTAATTGGTATCGGTATGTTACCAAGAGGAGAGGTCGGTTTAGTTTTTGCTTCTATTGGCCGTACTTTAGGTGTAATTTCTGATCAATTATTTTCGGCTGTTGTATTAATGGTTATTGTCACTACTTTTCTTGCTCCTCCCTTATTGAAGATTCGCTATTCTAAAAGAGGAACCTTAAACTCATGAATATTGATTTATCTCAGATAAAAAATGATGTACACCGAGCTTTACAAGAAGATTTAGGTAATGGTGATGTAACCGCTGAATTATTACCAGCAGAGCTTTGCGTTGAAGCAGAAATAATTACACGTGAGCCTATGTTGGTCTGTGGTCAGGATTGGGTCAATGAAGTGATTCAACAAGTAGATAAAACAATCAAGATTAATTGGCAAGTTACTGAAGGTCAATGGTTGAATTCACCTCAATCTCTTTGCCATATTATTGGAAATGCACGAAGTATTTTAACCGCAGAACGGACAGCTTTAAATTTCTTACAAACTTTATCGGCAACCGCTACGCAAACTTATCATTATGTCCAGAAACTAAAAGGCAGCACTACTCGTTTGCTGGATACACGAAAGACTTTACCCGGACTTCGGTTAGCGCAAAAATATGCCGTGCGTTGTGCAGGTGGAATCAATCATCGAATTGGATTGTACGATGCCTTTCTTATTAAGGAAAATCATATCACGTCCTGTGGTTCAATAAAGACGGCAGTCGAATTAGCTCGTCAAGCCCAAAAAGAGCTATTAGTAGAAATAGAAGTAGAAAATTTAGAGGAATTAAAAGAAGCTTTAGACGCAAAGCCTGATCGCATTTTGCTGGATAATTTTAGTCAAGAGATGTTGATTGAAGCAGTAAAGATGAATCGAGAAAGACTACGGTTTTATCAGAATGCCCATGGTTCGACCGCGGGATCCCTGAATCTAGCTTCATCGCTGGACGTTGATGATAGTTCAGTAGAGCCAGTGTTATGTACTTTAGAGGCCTCAGGCGGAATCACTCTTGATAATATTGCCCAAGTGGCCAGCAGTGGCGTTGATTTTATTTCAGTAGGAGCCATTACGAAATCGATTCAAGCTATTGATCTTAGTTTATTAGTAAGGGAACGACTATGAATCCAAGTACATACCCATTCTACCTGAAGATCTTGGTTTTTCGCTATCGCTTTTTGCACCTGCGGAATTTAAAAAAGCTCGCAATAGGACTGGCTATTACTCGCTTTTTTAAATTCCGCAAGCGCAAAAATCAAGCCGCGAAAAAACCAAGATCTTCAGGTAGAATGGGTATAGTTTTTACAGGTGGAGGTACTGCTGGACACGTTACGCCTAATTTAGCATTAATTAATAGCTTCAAACGAGATGGTTGGACTATTAACTATATTGGTTCTGCTGATGGAATTGAAAAAAATATGATTGAAGCAATTAATATTCCTTTTCACTCAGTGAGTAGTGGTAAATTGCGACGTTATTTTAGTTTAAAAAATATTTTAGATCCGTTTAAAATCTTAATTGGCATTGCTCAATCTATTCGTTTGTTTTATCAATTAAAACCGGATGTCGTATTTTCAAAAGGCGGTTTTGTTGCTTTTCCAGTAGTAATTGGTGCTTGGGTAAATCGTATTCCTATCATTGCGCATGAATCCGATATGAGTCCAGGGCTTGCCAATAAACTGTCTTTTCCTTTTGTTAATAAAATTTGTCTGACTTTTGAAGTAGGTAAAAAGCATTTTAAACAGCAAGAAAAAATAGAAGTCACTGGAACTCCGATCCGACAAGAGTTGTTTCAAGGTAATAAAGAAAAAGGTTTGGAATTGTGCAAATTTAATGCAAATAAGCCTTGTATTTTAGTGATAGGAGGAAGCTTAGGAGCAGGATCAATTAATCAAAGTGTACGAAATGCATTAGAGCAACTGACACAAACATTTCAAATTATTCATTTATGTGGAAAAGCTAAGGTAGATGACTCCTTAAAAGAAATGAAAGATTATTGCCAATTAGAGTATGCAAAGGAAGAGTTAGCTGATTTATTCGCAGCAACGAGTATTGTGATTTCCCGGGCAGGAGCCAATTCTTTATATGAAATTCTAGCTTTAGGCAAGCCTCATGTTTTAATCCCCTTATCAGCTCAGGTAAGTCGCGGAGATCAAATTCAAAATGCGCGTTATTTTCAAAATATGGGTATTAGTGTTGTAATTCAAGATTCACAATTAAATGCAGAGACTTTATTGGCAGCAGTAGAGGAAGTTTGGAAAAACCAACAAGAAATAAAAGATAAAATCAAATCATTAAATATTAAATCAGCAGAAGATAAAATAGTAGCGATTATTAAGGAGCATGCTCATGTTGAATCCTCAAGGACTATATGAATTTATTTGCCAACAGTGGGATGAAGAAATTCTGCCCAGTTTATGTGATTACATAAAAATCCCTAACAAGTCGCCACATTTTGATGCGCATTGGCAAGAAAATGGTTATATGGAGCAGGCAGTAAATCATATTGCTTCTTGGTGTAAAGCACATGCTCCTAGCGGAATGAAATTGGAAGTGGTTCGCCTAGAAGGACGTACCCCACTTATTTTTATGGAAGTACCAGGTCAAATTGAAGAAACAGTCTTGCTTTATGGTCATTTGGATAAGCAACCCGAAATGGTGGGTTGGGATGAAGATTTAAACCCCTGGAAGCCTGTACTAAAAAATGGTCGCCTCTACGGCAGAGGAGGAGCAGATGATGGTTATTCCGCTTATGCTTCTTTGACTGCAATTCGAGCCTTAGAAACTCAAGGTATTCCTTTTCCTCGTTGTGTATTGCTTATAGAAGCTTGTGAAGAAAGTGGAAGTTACGATTTACCTTATTATATTGAATTACTCAAAGAACGTATCGGTAAGCCTTCTTTAGTTATTTGTTTGGATTCAGGCGCTGGAAATTACGAACAATTATGGATGACTACCTCTTTACGTGGCAATGTTGTTGGGGAGTTATCAGTAGAATTGATTAGCGAGGGCGTCCATTCTGGTAGCGCAAGTGGTATTGTAGCGGATAGTTTTCGAGTAGCGCGTCAATTAATTAATCGTATTGAAGATGAAGTTACGGGAGAAATCAAATTAGCTTCTCTGCATTGTGACATTCCACAAGAGCGAATTGAGCAAGCAAAGCAATGCGCCGCAGCATTAGGTAAACAAGTCTATTCTGAGTTTCCATGGCATGAACAGGTTAAACCAGTTAATGAAGAGGGAGCTGAACTTATTTTAAACCGTACTTGGCGACCTGCATTAACAGTCACCGGCGCTGATGGCTTTCCTCCTATTGCTAATGCAGGCAATGTGATGCGTCCTTTGACTTCGCTGAAATTATCCATGCGAATTCCTCCTTTAGCTGATCCAAAAACTTCAGCTCTGGCCATGATTAAAGCACTAACTAAAAATCCACCTTATAATGCTAAAATAGAGTTTAAGGTTGGTGATGGTTCAAAAGGTTGGAACGCTCCAGAGTTATCTACTTGGTTGTCTAAAGCAGCTGATGAAGCTTCGCAACTCTACTATGGTAAGCCTGCTGCGTACATTGGTGAAGGAGGAACTATACCCTTCATGGGAATGCTAGGTGAGCAATTTCCAGAAGCACAATTCATGATTACAGGGGTTCTCGGCCCTCATTCCAATGCTCATGGCCCTAATGAATTTTTGCATTTGGATATGGTGAGAAAATTAACTGCTTGTGTTGCTTATATTTTATATAGTTTTTCATGTTCTGGTATTACTGAAGTATAATTTTAGAGATACTCGATTATGTTTTTTACATTTATCACCCGTAATTTTATATGCGTGTTAGGTTTAAAGAACTTGGTAATTTGTTATCATCATCGACTTCACCTTTGGGCTTAATAGAATTTATTAGGCTTATAGCAGATCTTTTTATACTCACTATTGAATGAAACACATTAAATAATTTATTTCCTCGTAAATTACTATCATATCCTGGAAGATCGGTGATTTTTTTAGATTTATATGCATTATCGGTATGACTATATACTGGAATAGTATTATCATCATCTACAAAATCAACTACTCTATGCCCGTGTATGGTTATAGAAAAATCTTTATTAGGTAGAAAATTTTCTACAGCCTCATTACATTTTTTGGCATGTAGATAGCTGTCATCAAAAAGGTTACAACAGAGGATTTTATTGTGAAGATCTTCACGGGCTGTTTGAATTTCTTTTAGTACAAATTCTGCTTTTCTACCCTGATCGTTAATGGTTAAGAGCTCGTTCCTATCGTTTTCATTAATTCCCAATCTTATCCGAATATGATTTCCATCGAATATCTTGGCGTGTTGAACAAGTGAGTCCGACTCGTTTGTACCAAAAAGTTTTTCTCTGATGTGTTCTATAGTTGACCTGTAATTAGCTGTTAAGATCCATATTTCATCACCTTCATCGATAGCTCTTTTCATCAGTTTTTTTATATCATTCCATTGCCCATCTTTTGCGAACTCAGGGTTACCATCTGGATTAGGATGGCTCCTCGTATTAAGAGTTTGATCTTTTACTAGAGTATTATCTAGGTCAAAAATATATAGGTTTTTCTTTGTTTTTCCTAACGCTACAGTTTCCATTTTAATCATGATTTAAGTCATTCTATGTTTTAATTGACCATTATATATCTTTTTAAAGGTAACGTATAGTCTAGGAATTGTTATAAAGCCCAAATATTGTTGTTTAATTAATCATACTGGCATATAATAAATCTTTTTTTATGAGGGGTAGTGTTGTGCCTAAATCTGATCAATTACCAAAATTTATCCATTTTATCAATGATAATCAAGCTGCTAATTATAGTCCTAAGCAGATGGTGATGCGTTTTCATCTATATACGTTTCCAGGTTTTGCTAACTACAAAGAACTTGTTTCTGTAGTAAAAAGTGCTTGTTATGCAACTAATTTTTTGAATGGTTACAAATTTGAATTGATGGCTATATTAAAAGATGACGTAGAGCCAGAAGAGGGCGTAGTTTATTTAAATGAAAAAGCTTTTTTTATAAAAGGAATGGATCAAGGTATTTTTTTTCCTGCATCTATTGATTTAGAAAATTTAGAAAAAAAATTGAACGATCTTGATTTTCAAGAGACTATGTTAGCTTATATAGCGGATGCAGGTTATACTCCTGTTTGTACAGAAGCAGAATTTGATTTGGTTAATGAGGCAGCAACGCGAAAATTTAATGAGAAAATACGTACACGAAATTTTGAAAAAGGAAGTAGTTTTTTTAAAGCATCTAAGCAGCCCCCATTTACGGTTGAAGAACTAAAGCAACTGAGGCAATTATCAGGGGATGATTTTGAACAGCTGAAACATTATGAGGATAACCCAGCGTATGTGGCTCGTATTAATGCTCAGAAAAAGTTTGAATTTGAGCAAAGTATTTCAAAAATGTCAAAAAAAGACTTCCTTTTAATTGCGTCATTAATAGCTTCATTGTCTGACAAGGCTGCTGATAAAGATAATTCTGAGGATGAAGATAAGATATATTCCTTTAACAATAGAATTTAAAAATAGAAGTAGACATATAATTTCATTTTATATATAGTTCTCCAAGGCTCTGGAACGAGCCTTTAGTCCAACAATTAGGAGAAAATTATGAAAGCAAAATATATTGCTATTTTATTGTCGTTTTTTGTTATATCAGCACCAATTCAGGCAGCATCCCTTCCTCCAGCTGAAGCTTCGAATAAAAGTTCTCACAAAATTGATTTAAATAAGGCAGATCTGTCTACTTTAACAGGCTCTTTTAAAGGCATTGGTAAAAAACGAGCTGAAGCTATTATCGCTTATCGAGATAGTCATCAAGGTTTTAAATCCATTGAAGAATTAGCAGAAGTCAAAGGACTTGGCCAACATTTTATGGAAAGCAATCGTGCTAAGTTAAATGATACTTATGCCGTGCAATAAAAGCTGTAACCGTGCAGATAATGGTGTCAACTTAATTTTATTAGTGAGTAGGTTGGGGCATTTTGCCCTAATGGCGCTACCTTAAGGCTTTATCTCAGCTTACTACCTCCTTCACTGTCGTTAAGTTAAGAGGTTTTACATCGAAACCGTTCGGCTTGAGGAGCAGCGATAGCAGCGTCTCGAAGGCTTAGCACCGCATCACGCCTTCGAGACGGAAGCTTGCCGCTTCCTCCTCAGGCCGAACGGTTCAGCGTAAAGCAGGAAAAACGTCCTTAAGGCAGCGCCATCAGATCATTTTGACCCAACTTACGTTCTACTTTGCATAAATTTTGACATCATGTTAGAAAACGATGCCTATGCTGAAGAAGCCGATCCCTCATTGGTGCTTTAAAAGCCCGTCGTTCAGCGTGGTCTCAATCGTTTGCGGGGAAGGGGGAGGCCCGTCAATTTATAGAATAGTTATTTTATTTTTAAAAATGTTCGAAGCCTCAATAGGGTTTACAAGATTTTTGATATTCTGTATCTCTTTCTCTTTCTACAGGATAGACAGTTTTCATTCGCCATGGCTGTTTATATATATTCTTTTGTCTTAAAATCGGATCTGCTCTTTCCGCTTTTATGTCTTGCATTTACATCATACGGACTAAAAACACATCCAGTTGTTTCTGCATAAGGTGAATTTTACAAAATTCTTCCATTATAGATGTCGATTTTTACTCAAATTTAGTATAAAGTAGCATCAAAAAAATGATGAGGTAGTGCCACGATATGTTCAGAAAATTAAGGGGCGTGTTTTCTAACGATTTATCCATCGATTTAGGAACAGCGAATACATTGATTTATGTAAGAGATAAAGGCATCGTATTAAACGAACCTTCGGTTGTTGCGTTACGTAATGAATCAGGTCAAAAGCGTGTTGCGGCAGTGGGTATAGAAGCCAAACGCATGTTAGGTAGAACTCCTGGCAACATTAATGCCATTCGACCTATGAAAGATGGAGTCATTGCAGATTTTTTTGTTACCGAAAAAATGTTGCAACATTTTATTCATAAAGTACATGAGAATAAGTTTTTACGTCCGAGTCCTCGAGTGCTTGTCTGTGTTCCTTGTGGTTCTACTCAAGTTGAGCGACGTGCCATTCGCGAATCAGCAATGGGAGCGGGTGCACGTGAAGTATTTCTTATTGAAGAGCCTATGGCCGCTGCACTCGGATCTGGAATGCCAGTGGAAGAAGCTAGTGGCTCGATGGTTGTAGATATTGGTGGTGGTACCACTGAAGTAGCGATTATTTCTTTAAGTGGTATTGTTTATCATCAATCAGTTCGTATTGGTGGTGATAAATTTGATGATGCTATTGTTTCTTATGTGCGTCGTAACTACGGTACTTTAATCGGAGAAACTACTGCTGAGCGTATTAAACATGAAATTGGCTCTGCGTTTCCAAGCCGTGATTTATTTGAAATTGAAGTGCGCGGACGAAATCTTGCTGAAGGGGTTCCTCGTAGTTTTACCTTAACTAGTGCCGAAATTTTAGAAGCATTACAAGAGCCTTTATCAGGAATTGTAGGTGCTGTGCGAGCTGCTTTAGAATTGGCTCCTCCTGAATTGGCAGCAGACATTGCTGAGCGTGGTATGGTTTTAACTGGTGGCGGTGCTTTATTGAAAAATATTGATACCTTACTGATGGAAGAAACTGGTTTACCTGTATTAATTGCTGAAGATCCACTAACTTGTGTTGCTCGTGGTGGTGGTAAAGCTTTAGAAACTATGGATTTACGCGGCGGTGATTTCCTCTCAACAGAATAATAAACATAATAGATTATTTAGTAGAAGCGGGCATAATCCCCTAGGGTTTATGCTTGCTCTATTGTTTTCTATTGCTTTAATGTGTTTAGATTTTCGTTATAGCTATTTAGATAATGTACGAAGTGGCTTTTCTCTTATTGTCTCTCCTTTACAATATGCAGTAGATTATCCAGTTCGTGTAGTAGGTTGGGTACAATCTTTAGTGAGCGCGAAAAAAGCTTTGATTGATGAAAATATGCGTTTGCGTTATCAACAAACTGCTTTAGAAGCCGAATTACAAAAATTATTAATTATTCAAAAAGAAAATTCACAACTAAAAGAATTATTATTAACTTCTTCGCAAGCAGACATGCGTGCCATGGCTGCACAAATTTTAGCAGTAGATACTTCGAATGCGCGTCAAATTGTTGTTTTAAATAAAGGTAATCGTGACGGCGTATATTCAGGGCAGCCGGTGCTTGATGCAAAGGGAGTCATGGGACAAGTAATTGATGTAGGCCCCATGACCAGTACAGTTCTATTAATTTCTGATTCTAAAAGTGCAGTTCCTGTGCGTAATAATAGAACAGGTGAGCGAGCTATTTTAGTGGGTACAAATAGTCTTGATCAATTATCTTTAATTAATTTACCGAAAACAGCCTCTATTCATCCAGGAGATGTTTTAGTCACTTCTGGTTTAGGAGGTAGATATCCAGAAGGCTATCCTGTTGGTAAGGTAGACAAAGTCACCAGCTTACCTGGTGAAGATTTTGTGAAAGTGATAGTTAATCCCATTGCTTTATTAAATCGTAATCGTTTAGTTTTATTAATTTGGCCAGAGCTAGATCAAGAGCAACTTACAGCACAAGTTAATGAACGTTTAAATAAAGGGAATGAAGAAGAATGAATGATCTTCGTTTGAAATTATTAATTGCATTTATCGCTGCCCTTGTTTTATCTATTTTACCGATGCCACAACTTTTATCGGCATTTCGCCCACCTTGGGTATTATTGCTTGTTTTGTATATTGAATATTTTATTCCTGGAAAATTTCATATCAGCACCTTATTATTAGTTGGTCTAGTATTAGATGTACTTCTTTCTACCGTCATTGGAGAGCACTCTTTTGCCTTATTACTAGTGACTTGGATTGCGTCTACCCGTTCAAGACGTTTTCAATTCTTTTCAATGATGCAGCAAATTACCCTAATAGGATTATTTTGCTTTATTTATCAAACCATTATTTCTGGAACAGATGCTTTATTAGCATTTAATTACAGCGTACTGATGCCAATAGCCAGCTCTTTATTAAGCATGTTTATTTGGCCATGGATTCGTTTACTAGGAGATAGTTCCTTATTAACTCGATTAACTTATCGATCCTAATTTAAATTATAACTCAATGATTTAAATGGAATTTTATGTGAAATTAAACCAACTCATTGCTTAACTGTTCTCTTGTGGATTAAATAGAATAAAGGTTACAATGACTCATTATTTTAGAAATGGAGCTTTTATGTTAAAGAAAACTTTTTTAGCTGCACTTGGATTAACAGCAAATAGCTTAGCTATTGCAGGCGCTATGGGGCCGGTTTGTGTGCCAGGAAATGTGACGGTTCCTTGTGAAACAAAGCAGTGGAGTTTTGGTATAGATGCACTCTATTTAAATTTAAACAATGGTATTATCCGTGGTTATGATGCAATACCTCCTTTTAATAGAATTAATGATAATTGGGGCTGGGGTTTTAAAGCAGAAGGATCTTATCAATATAGTACAGGTAACGATGTTGATATTAATTGGATTCATATTAGCAATGATGGCTCTCAAAATTTAATAAGTTCTTCTTTAATCAATTTAAATAATGATATTCACTTTGATCAAGTACATGCTGTATTAGGCCAACATGTAGATGCTAGTTTAACTCATAAAGCACGTTTTTATGGCGGTTTAAGTTATGCTAATATTGAAAATGATCGAACTAGTTATAATGTTTTTTCACAAGTAGGTTTATCTCGTGTTGATGATAATAGTTATTTTAACGGAGTGGGTGCTGTATTAGGTGTTGATTATTCTTATTATTTTAGAAACAATTTAAGTCTTGTTGCTAATGGTGCTACTTCTTTATTATATGGTTCAACGCATGTATCCAATTGGGTAAGTCCGAATGCATTTGCGCCAGTAGCAATAGCCCCTCTTTATGCCAGCAAGAAAACAGTTGTTCCAGGGTTTGAAGCAAAATTAGGTGTTAATTATGCTTATGCCATGCCAACGGGTATGTTAAATCTTGAAGCAGGTTATCAAGCAATACAATATATAGCTCCTTTACAAGCTTTTCGCTATGGAAACAACATCGAGGTAGTCAGCTCTGATTTTGAGGTGTATGGTCCTTATTTTGGGGCTAAATATGTGGGGAATGTGTAAATATATTTATCATTTTAATGGTATCAGCTTAATAATTTTCCTTTACTCTAACTCTCTCCCTAACAGGGCGAGACACTGCCATTAAGTTAAGGAATTTTTATAGCCGTTCGCGCTGAGGAGTGTGCGTAAGCACACGTCTCGAAGCGTTACAGTGAAAGGCTTCGAGAGGGCCTAAAGGCCCCCTCAGCCCGAACGGTTACGATGGGAAATTCCTTAATTTAATGGCAGTGACGGGGCGAGAGGGGGTGTCGTTTTAAAGGAGCTGTACCCTAAATTAATTTAAATATTCAAAGAATTTATTGTTACTATCTTATATTCCCCAGGCTGCAAAGTTCCTAATTCCCATTGACTTATTTTATGACGTATTAAACGCAAAGTAGGAAAACCAATAGCAGCAGTCATGCGTCTAACTTGATGATTTTTTCCTTCTTGTAAAATAATTTCTATCCATGTGGTTGGTATAGAGAGTCTTGTTCTTATTGGGGGATTACGAGGCCAAATTTGAGGTTCTTCAATTATTCTTGTTTGTGCAGGCAGACAATGAAGATCAGCTAATTTTAATCCTTTACGTAGAGGTTCAAGATCAATATTAGTAATTGCACCTTCAACTTGAATCCAATAATATTTTTTCTTATTAAATTTTGGATGGGTCAGTTGGTGTTGCAAGTTGCCGTTATTAGATAACAACAATAAGCCTTCACTATTTTTGTCTAAACGTCCCGCAGCATAAAATCCAGGCATTTTTATATAGGCTGAAAGAGTATGCTCTAGAGATTCCCCCGTAAATTGAGTGACTACTCCATAGGGTTTATTAAAAAGAATAAGTTTCGACAAAGGTACTTTTAAAAAGTTATTTGAGTAGTTGAAGTATAACAGCAAATAAATTGAATCTCATTAGACTTCTTTGTTCATGCTCAGGTATAGATTCTCACTTGCAAGATTTGACTTCGTCTTTGGTTTCAAGCGAGCGGGAACGACGTGTTCAGATTAGATGAAAACCGAAAACTCATGAGTAGTCGGTATAATCCATTTTAATGATCTGTTTGAAGTGAAAAAAATTAAGCCATTGTTTCTCCAATAGGCTTTTTATATAATGAGTCAAATTTAATCTTTTAGTGAAGTTATTTATGAAATATTGGCTCCTTTTTTTGTTAGTTTTAACACAAACGGGTTGTGCTATTAATCATAAAGTAATGGTGGGTGATGAGCGAGTTATTATTAAACAAACGCCAGGTAAAGGTAAAACCTATGTGCATGTCCATCAAAACGAACAAACCGCTTTAAAAGCTGCAAAAGTTGCTCTTCGTCAGCAAGGTGGCAGTCTTATTACCTTAGTTCATTCTGGTGGACGTACTATTGTTTTTCATTTGAATAACCAACGATATGAGTTTGATCCTAATCGAATTTATACAGATAAAGGGATAAAAAAAACCTTAGCACAATATAGCCGTTATACTCCGGAAGCTCATGATGAAGTAAAAAAATTAGCTAATAAAATTAAAGAATTATTGCCTAATAGTAAGGTCGTTGCGGTACATAATAATTCAACTTATTCTTTAAAAGATTATTTACCTGGACATAAGTTAGCCAGTGATGCGAAAGCCATTCATATGAGTCCTGCAAACTATTATCGTAATTTTTATTTAGTAACTCAATTGAAAGATTATGTACGGTTAAAAATGGATGGTTTTAATGGTATTTTACAAAAAACTTCAGCAACGGATGATGGATCTCTCTCTATTTTTCTAGCAAAGGGTGAGTACATCAATGTAGAAGCTGGATATAATCAACTAAATGAACAAGTCAAAATGTTGCTTTATGCTTAAATGCTGTTCTCTATATTGGGTTTATTGATTATCACATGTTATGATGGCTTTCTCTAAAATTTATGGAGTAGTCAATGACATACGATAAAATTAAACTACCTTCGCAAGGCGAGGCAATTACCATTGCAGCTGATGGTTCTCTTCATGTTCCCAACAATCCAATCATTCCTTTTATTGAAGGAGATGGTATTGGTGTGGATGTTACTCCTCCGATGATTCATGTTGTTGATGCTGCAGTAAAAAAAGCTTATGGTGATAAGAAAAAAATTTCCTGGATGGAAGTATACGCTGGAGAAAAAGCAACTCAAGTGTATGGGGCTGATCAATGGTTACCTAAAGAAACTGTAGATGCAATGAAAAAATATGTGGTATCTATCAAAGGACCTTTAACTACACCCGTAGGTGGTGGCATTCGTTCATTAAACGTTGCTATTCGTCAAGATATGGATTTATATACTTGTTTACGTCCTATTCGTTATTTTAAAGGAGTACCTAGTCCTGTTAAAGAGCCTTGGAAAACCGATATGGTAATTTTCCGTGAAAACTCAGAAGATATTTATGCAGGTATTGAATGGCAAGCAGATACTCCTGAAGCCAAAAAAGTGATTGAATTTTTACAAAAAGAAATGGGTGTTAAGAAGATTCGTTTCCCAGAGCATTGTGGAATTGGTATTAAGCCTGTTTCGAAAGAGGGTACTACTCGCTTGGTAAAAGCAGCAATCCAATATGCTATTGATAATGATCGTCAAACAGTAACGTTGGTTCATAAAGGTAATATTATGAAATTTACTGAAGGCGCTTTTAAAGATTGGGGGTATCAAGTAGCACGTGAGGTATTTGGAGCTACAGAGTATGAAGGTGGCCCGTGGATGGCATTTAAGAATCCTAAGACTGGCAAACAAATCATTATTAATGATGTTATTGCTGATGCTTTTTTACAGCAAATTTTATTAAGACCAGAAGATTATAGTGTGATTGCCACGTTAAATCTCAATGGTGATTATATTTCTGATGCCTTAGCTGCTCAAGTAGGCGGTATTGGTATTGCTCCTGGTGCGAATATTAGTGATGATGTGGCTGTTTTTGAAGCAACTCACGGAACTGCTCCTAAATATGCAGGGAAAAATAAAGTAAATCCAGGTTCTATTATTTTATCTGCGGAAATGATGTTACGCCATATGGGTTGGCATGAAGCTGCTGATTTAATTATTAAAGGAATGGATGGTGCGATTGAAGCGAAGACTGTAACTTATGATTTTGAACGTGGAATGGACGGTGCAACTTTAGTGAGTAGCTCTGGCTTTGGAGATGCTGTGATCTCTCATATGTAGTTCCTATGTTGGTTGGGTCATTTTGACCTAATGGCGCAGCCTTAAGGACGTTTTTCCTGCTTTACGCTGAACCGTTCGGCCTGAGGAGGAAGCGGCAAGCTTCCGTCTCGAAGGCGTGATGCGGTGCTAAGCCTTCGAGACGCTGCTATCGCTGCTCCTCAGGCCGAACGGTCACTGCCATTAAGTTAAGGAATTTTTATAGCCGTTCGCGCTGAGGAGTGTGCGTAAGCACACGTCTCGAAGCGTTACAGTGAAAGGCTTCGAGAGGGCCTAAAGGCCTCCTCAGCCCGAACGGTTACGATGTGAAATTCCTTAACTTAATGGCAGTGGGCCGAACGGTTTCGGTGTAAAATCTCTTAACTGAACGACAGTGAAGGAGGTAGCAAGCTGGGATAAAGCCTTAAGGCAACGCCATTAGATCATTTTGACCCAACAGTTAGTCTAAGGAGGCTAGAAAAAAGAACAAGTTATTTTTTCTAGCCTCCTAAAGATGAAATATCAACAGACTTTAAATTCACTTATTAAAACATTTTTTTGTCGCGACTTTAGCGTTTTTCGTAAGCCCTATATTTTAAACATGGTCTTTCAAAATAATAAAAATGGGTTCTATATAGCCAATATGATAGTGATTATTTCAACGCCCTAAATTTTTCATTAAAATTAACCATTTTTACTGGCCAAATCGATGTAGGACGTCTATAAAAATAATAAGAGGTTATAAGTTATGAGTGGGCAAAATTTAGAGGAAATTGTTAAGCATGCGAAACCTGATACTCAAATAAGTATCGAGCTTCAAGTGCCAAGAAAATTTAAAGTGGTATTGCTCAATGATGATTATACACCAATGGATTTTGTGGTAGAAGTACTCAAACAATTTTTTCATTTAAGTGAAGAAGTTGCAGTTCAAGTGATGTTACAGGTCCATATTTATGGAAAGGGCGTGTGTGGTGTATTTACACGAGATATAGCAGAAACTAAAGTAGCCCTTGTTAATGAATACGCACAAATGAATCAACATCCATTGCTATCTAGCATGGAACCCGCGTAACTGGTGTGGGCTGGAGAGGAGCAGCGACAATGTTAAATAAAGAACTAGAATTCACCTTGAATCTTGCATTTAAGGAAGCAAAAGAAAAACGTCATGAGTTTATGACTGTTGAACATTTGCTGTTGTCTTTGCTTGATAATCCAGCAGCAGGTAACGTATTACAAGCCTGTGATGCAAATATTGATGCTTTACGTCGTGATTTAATTGAATTTATTGATGAAACAACTCCACGTATTCCTGATGATGAAGTAGATAGAGAAACACAACCTACTTTAGGGTTTCAACGAGTATTGCAACGTGCTGTTTTTCATGTGCAATCTGCAGGTAAAACAGAAGTGACTGGCGCGAATGTTCTTGCTGCTATTTTTAGCGAACAAGAAAGTCAAGCAGTCTATTTTTTACGTAGAGAAAATATTACTCGTCTAGATGTAATTAATTATATTTCTCATGGTGTTTCTAAATATCAAAATAATGATATGAGTGAGCATATGAACTCTTCTATGGATGATGATATGCTTACCACGGAAAGTAATGAATCACCTTTAGATAGTTATTGCACCAATTTAAATCGTCGAGCAAAACAAGGAAAAATCGACCCATTAATTGGTCGTCATGAAGAAGTTCAGCGGACTATTCAAGTACTCTGTCGTCGTAGAAAAAATAACCCTCTTTTGGTAGGTGAAGCTGGAGTTGGTAAAACGGCTATTGCTGAAGGGTTAGCGCGTTTGATTGTCGATGGGGATATTCCAGATTCAATTCGAGGCTGTGTAGTTTATTCTCTAGATCTGGGTGCCTTACTTGCGGGCACTAAATATCGAGGTGATTTCGAAAAACGTTTAAAAGCAGTATTAAAACAACTAAGCCAACAAGAAGGAGCTGTTTTATTTATTGATGAAATTCATACCATTATCGGTGCTGGCGCTGCTTCAGGTGGTGTAATGGATGCTTCAAATCTGATTAAACCTTTATTGGCAAATGGTGAATTAAAGTGCATTGGATCTACAACTTATCAGGAATACCGCGGTATATTTGAGAAAGATAGGGCCTTAGCGCGACGTTTCCAAAAAATCGATATTGTTGAACCAACTATTGATGAAACATTTGAAATATTAAAAGGACTGAAAGGGCGTCTAGAAGAGCATCATGGAGTAAAATTCTCTATTCCTTCTCTAAGAGCTGCGGCAGAATTATCTGCTAAATACATCAATGATCGTTTTCTACCTGATAAGGCAATTGATGTGGTAGATGAGGCAGGGGCTTATCAAAATTTATTAAATGCTACTAAACGCAAAAAAATTATCTCAGTTACTGAGATCGAAAGTGTAGTAGCTAAAATAGCCCGTATTCCCATTAAAAAAGTCTCAGCTCGCGATAAAGATACTTTACGTAATTTAGAACGTGATTTGAAGTTGTTAGTGTATGGACAAGATCAAGCAATTACCGCTTTAGCTTCAGCAATTAAATTAGGTCGATCTGGCTTAAGAGAGCCACAAAAACCTGTAGGTTGCTTCTTATTTGCAGGTCCTACCGGAGTGGGTAAGACGGAGGTTACTCGTCAATTAGCTAATGTTCTAGGTATTGAATTACTACGGTTTGATATGTCTGAATATATGGAAAAGCATACTGTATCTCGTTTAATAGGAGCGCCTCCGGGTTACGTAGGTTACGATCAAGGCGGGCTTTTAACAGAAGCAGTGACTAAAAATCCTCATGCAGTATTGTTACTGGATGAAATTGAAAAAGCACATACTGATGTTTTTAATTTGTTACTTCAAATAATGGATCATGGAACATTAACAGATACTAACGGACGTCAAGCAGATTTTAGACATGTTATTTTAGTAATGACCAGCAATGCTGGTGCAACTGAAATTGCGCGTAATTCTATCGGATTTTCTCTTCAAGATAATGCAAGTGATGGTCTGGATGTAATTAAAAAACAATTTAGCCCTGAATTTAGAAATCGTTTAGATGCCATTATTAACTTCGCACCGTTAAATAACGATACTATTGGCCTAGTAGTAGATAAATTTATTATGGAATTAGATGAGCAACTAAGCCATAAAGGCGTGAGTTTTACCGTAGATAAAGCGGCTCGTGAGTGGTTAATTGAACACGGTTATGATAAAGCAATGGGTGCTCGCCCGATGGCTCGTTTAATTCAAGAAAATGTAAAAAAACCACTTGCTGACGAATTATTATTTGGTAAGTTAGCTCATGGTGGACATGTGACACTTAAAGTCAAAGATGGCAAATTGCATTTTGACAGTCATGATCATAGAGAAGGTGTGTGTTAAATGCGATTTATAAAGAACTGGATCTTGCTTAAAATTATTTGATCCTCGGTTTTTGCGCACTACCATTAAATTAAGACTATATCGTCCTCCGGCTTAGCCGGAGGCTCACTAGCATTCAGTTGTTGTGAAAATCCATATTCTCGTCGTCTTTTGGCTTGATCGGAAGACCCAGGCTCTTATTGAAGTCTATTCCTTTAACGAAAAGACTGAGAGTTTTTCGTAAGTCTTGTAAAAATAATCTGCTTTAAATATGGTATGAAAAAGAGCATAATAAATAACATTTTCTATTTTACTTTATATTAGCTAGCATGAAACAAACAATTGAACTTCTTTTAAAACAAGCTTTATCTTTATTACAACAGTCTGGGCGAATACCTGCCGATATAGAAGTTGAGGTAAAAGTAGATAATGCCAAAGATTCTGCGCATGGTGATTATGCCAGTAATTTGGCGTTAATCTTAGCAAAACCTTGTCGTCAAGCACCGCGTCAAATTGCAGAATTGTTGATTGCTAACTTAGGAAGCAATACCTTTATTGAAAAGATCGAAATCGCGGGTGCTGGATTTATTAATTTCTTTATTCTTCCTAGTGCACGTGCTTTAGTTATTTCTGAAATTTTAAGTAAAGGCAGTGAGTTTGGACGAAGCTCTTTTGGTCATGGCCAAAAGATTTTAATAGAATTTGTCTCTGCTAATCCTACCGGCCCTTTGCATGTAGGGCACGGTCGAGGTGCTGCTTTTGGCGCTACTTTAGTTAATGTATTGCGAGCTGCTGGTTATAATGTAGATTCAGAATATTATGTGAATGATGCTGGTCGGCAAATGAATATTCTTGCCGTCAGTGTATGGCTACGTTATTTAGAATTAGCCAATGAACCAGTTGTGTTTCCTATCAATGCCTATAAAGGAGAATATGTCTACGAAATAGCCCAACAGTTATGGACAGAATATAATACAAAATATGCACATGCTTGGTCGGATATTGTAAATGATTTACCTGCTGATGAGCCTCAAGGTGGAGATAAAGAAATTTATATTGATTCTCTTATCGAAAAAGCTCGTTCTTTATTAGGTCTTCAAGGGTTTGTTTTATTTCATCAGCACGCTCTTAATACCGTGCTAGATGATATTAAAGAAGATTTAGCGGAATTTGGCGTTCATTTTAATAATTGGTTTTCTGAGCATTCATTATTGGAAAATGGATCTATTGAAAAAGGTATCCAAGCACTAAAAAAAGGTGGTCATACTTTTGAAAAAGAAGGTGCTCTTTGGTTCAAGGCTACTGATTTTGGTGATGAGAAAGATAGGGTATTAATACGAGCTAATGGTCAAACTACTTATTTTGCTTCGGATGTGGCTTATCACTGGAATAAATATGATAGAGGATATGATCGTGTCATTGATATCTTTGGAGCGGATCATCATGGTTATGTGACTCGAGTACGCTCAGCCGTCACTGCTTTGGGGCACGATCAAAATGCTTTAGATGTTTTGTTAGTACAATTTGCTATTCTTTATCGTGGCAATGAACGAGTGCAGATGTCTACGCGCAGTGGCTCATTTGTTACTTTAAGAGAATTACGTGAAGAGGTTGGAAATGATGCCGCTCGCTTTTTTTATGTAGCACGTAAACCAGAGCAGCATATGGATTTTGATTTAGATCTAGCAAAATCAGAATCGAATGATAACCCTGTTTATTATATTCAATATGCTCATGCTCGTATTTGCAGTGTTTTAAGACAATTAAAAGAGCGCGATCTTTCCTGGGATAGGACGATAGGTTTAGAATCTGTTAATCTATTGGAACAGCAACATGAAGTTGCTTTAATTTCTTTATTATGTCGTTATTCAGAAGTGATTGAAGCTGCAGCAGCTACTTGTGAGCCTCATTGTTTAGCTTATTACTTAAGAGAGCTAGCTAATGGTTTACACAGTTATTATAATGCGGTACAGCTCTTATGTGAGCAAAAAGAATTGCGTTATGCTCGTTTATGTCTGCTTGAGTCAGTGCGTCAAGTACTTAGCAATGGTTTGGATTTATTAGGTGTTTCAGCTCCAGAGAGTATGTAATGGCTAGAGAATATGGAAGTAGGCGATCAGCACGTCGGGGAGGTAATAGTTTGCCTCAACAAGTATTAGTTATGATTGTAACCTTTGTTTTAGGTTATTTTACTGCTTCCATTTTTGATATTAATGCCTTAAGTCACTGGATGACTACTCAAATATTAGAAAATCATGAACCACCGCAAAACTTAGTTAAAGCCCAATCTAAAAAAGAACAAGTATTGCCTAAACAGAAGTTTGAATTTTATACTTTATTAGCCAATGAAAAAGGAGTTGGTGCTAGTCAAGTTACAGTAAATAATAACTCAAGCTCTGCCATTTCAACGTCTGCTAATGCAGCTGCAGTGGCTGCACAAGGTACTGTTGGGGCACGTAATCCTCAAATGACTCATCCAACGATTACTTCTGCTGCAACAACACGAGTAGCTGCAAATCAATCGGCGCAAATAAAACCAGCAAATGTGCTCACTGCAAGACCAATTACTTCCTCTTCATCTCGAAGTAATAATTATGTAGTTCAAGTAGCCTCTTTTAAAGCTCGTAATGATGCAGAACATATGAAAGGTTTATTAATTCTTAAAGGTTTTGAAGTCAGCGTGGTCTCAGTTACCACTCCTAATCAGGGCAATTGGTTTCGTGTATTAATTGGTCCTTATCCTAATCGGACTTTAGCTCAAAAAGCGCAAGTTATTTTAGCGAAAACACAGCGTTTAAATGGGATGGTAAGAACTGCAACTTAAGGAGGCTAGAACAAATTATTTTTTCTAACCTCCTAACGCAATACACTCACCTTAATAACTCCTGCATTTTTTACAGCATGTGGTTTTGCAACAGTTACTGTAACTTGTTGTACATGAAACTCTTCTTTAATAAGTTGGGCTATTGAATTAGCCACATATTCAATTAATTGGAATGATTTTGATTCCACAAAATCAGTAATGCGTGTACATAAAGCATCATAATCCAAGGTATGTTTTAAATCGTCACCACAAGTACTGAAATCAGAAGGAATAATAAGATCAATCAATAACTGTTGCTTTATTTTTTTTTCCCAAGCATAAACACCAATGTGTGTTTGTACGCTGAGTGCTTGAATGATTAAAGTATCCATCTTTTTCCTGATTATGGGGCTAAAAGCAAGTATGGTACTATAGCAGCATTTTAATGTTTTTGGATTATTTTATGATTGATTTAACACATTCTCGTTTTTTACGGGCTCTAAGACGACAACCTGTCGATAGAACTCCTGTATGGATTATGCGTCAAGCAGGAAGATATTTACCAGAATACCGTAAAACAAGAGCACAAGCAGGTGATTTTTTAAGTTTATGTTCAAATCCAGAACTCGCTTGCGAAGTTACTCTACAACCTTTGAGACGCTACGATTTAGATGCAGCAATATTATTTTCTGATATTTTAACTATTCCAGATGCGATGGGGCTAGGGTTGTATTTTTCAGAAGGTGAAGGTCCAAAATTTCATAAACCTGTTCGGGATTTGCACGCCATAGAGCGTCTTATTGTCCCTCAAATGACAGATGATCTAGCTTATGTAATGAATGCAGTGCGTTTAATTCGTCAAGAAATGCCAAAAAATTTACCTTTAATTGGTTTTTCTGGCAGTCCTTGGACGCTCGCTTGTTATATGGTTGAAGGGCAAAGCAGTAGAGATTTTAAATATCTTTTAAGATTGGTCTATACTGAAAGTAAAACCGTACATCAGTTATTGAATACCTTAGCTCTTTCGGTTTCAGCTTATTTAATTGAACAGATTAAAGCTGGAGTTAATGCGGTTATGATTTTTGATACTTGGGGGGGGATACTATCTCCTGCTAATTATCAACAATTTTCTTTGTCTTATATGCAACAGATTATAGAAAAAGTTAAAGCCTTTAAACCCGATGTCCCCATTATTTTATTTACCAAAGGAGGGGGGCAATGGTTGGAACAAATGGCAAATACTGGTTGCGATGCTTTGGGAGTTGATTGGACTTGTGATTTAAACAGCGCTCGACAACGAGTAGGTTCAAAAGTTGCGTTACAAGGTAATTTAGATCCAGCTGCTCTATTAGGTACTCCAGAAGTAATAAGACAAGAAGTAGCTGCGGTATTAGCAGCTTATGGTTATGGTTCTGGACATATTTTTAACTTAGGGCATGGAATAACACCAGATGTTTCACCAGACCATGTTGCAGTAATGATTGATGCATTACAGGAGTTGAGTCCGCACTATCACATGAGGTGACTTATGATTATTGAGAGTGAATTTAAACCAGCATGGTGGCTTACAAATGCTCATGCGCAAACTATTTATTCTTCTGTTCATCACCCTGTGATGCCGACTATTAATCAATTTGAAAAAATTGATTTACCCGATGGCGATTTTGTTGATTTGGCATGGAGTACCAATAACCTAGGAGCTGATGCTCCTTTAGTTATTATTTTGCATGGTCTTGGAGGTGGTTTGCAATCAAGTTATGTTGCTCGTTTTATGAAAGCTTTTAATGAGCAAGGTTGGCGTGCCGTCTTAATGCATTTTCGGGGTGCTGGAAAAGAATACAATCGACTTCCTCGTGCTTATCACTCTGGGGATACTGCTGATTTAGATTTTTTTATACATAGTTTAAAGCAACGCGAACCTCACACTAAAAAAGCGATAGTAGGTGTTTCTTTGGGCGGTAATGTTTTATTAAAATGGTTAGGTGAAAAAAAAATCCATTCTGAAATAGATACAGCAATTGCTGTATCAGTTCCCTTTTTATTAAAAAAAGTCGCAGATCGAGTGAATGAAGGATTTTCACGATTTTATCAAAAGCATTTATTAGGCGAATTAAAAACTTTTTTTGCTGAACGAAAAACTTATTTTAAAAACCCTCCTGAACCTTTTAAAAAGGCTGAGCATTGCAGCTGTTTTTGGACCTTTGACAATGAAGTCACTGCCCCTTTATATGGTTTTAGTAGTGCTCATCATTATTATAGAGAATGTAGTTCTAGACAATTTCTACGCCATATTCAAGTTCCAACACTGATTATTCAAGCTGAAGACGACCCCTTTATGACTAAAGAAGTACTCCCTACTGAAGAAGAGTTATCTAAAGTGGTAACACTCGAGTTGAGTAAAAAAGGAGGTCACGTAGGTTTTGTTGGTGGTTCAATGATAGCTTCACCTATTTATTGGCTTGATCAAAGAATTCCAGAATTTATTCGACAGCAGTTTTAAATTAAGATATTTTTATTCAAAAACCCCACAGGGTAAACGTCTAAATTTTGAGCACTAAGAGCGTCTCTGTTGCCTATGTGTTGTGCTTTATACACAGGCCAGACGGCCATGAAATGAGATAGAATCTGGATCCTGCGCATAAAGCGCAAAACGTTGGTGTTTTGGATTTATAATGTACGTTTAGATGCGTTTACTCTGAAAAAATTTCACACAAAAACTGTCCATATATTTAATTTTATGTTAATATATTGATCTATTCTGATGCCTTGTCTGACACGATTACTTTAGTTTAAGTCAGTGAGTTATATGAAATTGTTTTGATAAATTATTTCACTTTATGAGGGATTCAAGTTGAAAGAGGCACTCGAGCAAGATTCTAGAACAACTAATTCTGCTTCAATATCGACTTTTACTCTTTTGAAGTTTGTATTTAAGTTAATTCAAAATCAGCCCTCTAAAATCCTTACTTTAAGCACTTTCTGGTTGACTCGCTCTGAAGAGCTAAATAAAGAACTAGGAAAAGAATTAGTAGAAGTACTGAAGGATTTAGAACCTAATTTTCGAACTATTATCGATGCTTTACTTGCAAGTACTCATGTCACCAGCATTGATGATTTATATGAAACGATTAAGCCTTTATTAGATAATACACTCAATAAAAATATAAGTAATTATGGTGTTAATTTAAAAGAGCTTGATATTGATAGCTTTCTCACAGAGTCGTATATTAAAAATGATGTTTTACCTATATTTTTAATCCTTCGAGATATTCCTAAATTTTGCAAGTCTATTAAAGAAAAAAATTTCCTAAAGACAATCCAAGACCTTCATGCTCTATTATTAACTCACTTAGAAACTGATTTACATAGCGAAATACGTAAATATCTATTAGTAGGACAGGATGGGTTGTATGAGATTAAGTCTGGAGAAAATCCTGACCCTGCTTTAGTTTCTCAGATAAAAAAGATCTTAAATGCTTTGGTTTATGCAGAAAAAGTAATTTCTTTTATTAACTCTTTAGATTTAAATCCTGACACTGGATTTAAATTGGAAGTACTTTTAGAGCAAAAAGGAGAAAAGCAGGTTGAGTTTTTGACTAAAGTTGTTTGGTATTTAGCAATGAAAGATTCTATCGTTGGAAATCTTTTGACTTTTAATTTAGATTTGGAGCCACAAGAGTTAGAATTTATTCATGAAATAGAAAAAACAATTAATTATGTTCGTCAAGCTCAAACTTGTCTTTTGGAAGTAGATCTACCTATCTATCAAATTTTTGAAACAGAATTAAATATTTTGTCGAGACTTATTAATTTTTTTCAAAAAATATTTAATGGCGAAACGCAAGATTTAGATCAACTTATTCAAAAAGTATTTAATGTTAAAATACCTGCTTTAAATGAAATAACAAAGATAGAAGCAATTGCTGAGGGAGTCGGTGATTATATAGCTAATCCTTTAGGTACTTTTGTTGAGGAGTTAAAACCTCGAGCAGGAGTTCGCAATTTGAGTGTTTTAACTAGCCAGTTAGGGATGTTGCCAAGTTATTTGGATCAGTTAACCAAATTAATTTATACCTATGGCGCAGGCCAACCTCAAAAAAAATTATTGTTAAGCGATGAAGAAAAAGAAGCTCATAAAAATGCAGCAATTAAATTATTTTTTGAGTTGAGTAATTTCGATAATTTATTATTAGGGCAAAAAGCTTCTGCAGTTATATTTCCTATACGCAAAGAAGGTGTGCTTTTAACGCAAGCAACTTATCAACAATTAACTAGAACTAATGAGGCAATTGGTGAGATGGTTGCTCACGTATTGTCTTTACTAAAAGAAGAGCTATTTACTAGGCTTGTAACAAAATCTGATAAATTTGAATTTTATTCAGGATTCGCTTCAGGTGTTTCAACCAAATTTTTGATGCTGAAATTTAAAGAATTATATCAAGTGCTTGTAGATTATGCTAATTATGTTGTGGATTTAAAATCACAATATCCAGACTTATTACAATTAGATAATACTTCTTTTTTAAGCAAGCGTTTGGAAAATATGTTACAGGAAAAGAATGAATGTCAGCTTAAATTCGATAGAGCTAAAAAAGCGAAAAAAGAGTTACAAGAATTCATTAAAAATTTTCCAAAAAATACAACAATGGAAGAAAAATTAGCTCTAAATAAATGGTACCAGTCATTTAAATTGTATGTTATTGAGTATAATCCTCGTCTGAGTGTTTTAATTGATACTTTTCTTACCAATGAGGAAAGTAATGTTTCTTTGTCTAAGCAAGAACTAGATTTGATGTTTGAGTTTGTAGATAATTCTTGTGAAAAAGAAATCAGTACTTTTGGCTGTTATTTAACTTTGGCTGATAGTTATTTAACTAAGCTTCCTGGACAAGTAAAAGGTAAATTATATTCACTAGATTCTACAAAACAGCATTCTTTTTTATTGGTTAATGAACCTAAATGGTTGCATGAAACCCACCTTGATAAACTACATGAAAACAAAAATCATGACTATATTGATGACTTAAGTGCCCTAGCCATAGAGAAAAGAGCCAGCTTATATGATTATCATTCAATTCGGTTGTTAACTCTTAAACACATACAGCAAGAGATTGATTCTTTTCTTCAGCAGTTGTTAACAAGTGATTGGTCTTCAAATTCAAAAAGTATTGCTGCCATTCTCGATCAATATCGAGTATTACAACCTTATTTTGTTGATTCAATTTCTCAGACTAATTCTAAGGAGATTGATAAGTTTTTTGTGGATATTTTGCATCAACTATCCGATTTTCAAACAAAACTAAAAAACTTTATTGTTGTTTTAGATACTTTAAATGCATGCATGAAAGAATTAAAACAAAAAATAACCGTAGAAATAAGTAATTCTGAACGACGTCGTATATTATTCATTTTGGCGCATCAACAAATCAATGAAAAGAAATTATCTTTTAGTGATGAACCACTTACTCTTGAAAGTGAGTTAGTGAAGCGTCAAGATAAATGGATTCGTCATCAGCATTTATCTCGTGGGGCAACGGAATTAAAAGATGCTCTATTAAAAATGCTGACTTTTTTTGATCCCAGTTTAAAATTATCTGTTGCTAAAGATCAAAAAAATTCTGTTGTTCCTTTTCCTGAAATGGAAGATGATCTTGAGGCTTTAAAAGTGCCTTCCCAAGTTTCTTGGGCTAAACGGATGCTTAATGTAGTTCATTATATTGATAGTAACTTTAGATATTTAGAATCTCTTGATAGAGATATTCATAAAACAGATATCACTCATTATTTTTTAAAAGGCCCATTAATTGAAGGACTTTTTCAGATTAAGCCTTTTGTCGAGTTAACAAAAGCATACCAGACTTTAAGCGAACTGGTTCAAGAGCCAACCGGCCAAATATTTCTTAATATGATACAATCACCGTATCATGCTTTAATGGAAACATGGGAAAAAATACACCCTTTATATTTTGCTAACCCCAATCAAATAGAGGTAAACCAAACACAGCCGATAAAAAGCAGTAGCTTATGGTATCCTATCCTTGCTGCATTGATTTTTCCAGAGCATTTAGAGTATTTAGCAGCCGAGAAAGCTTATACTAGTGTAGAGGCTCAAGCTACACAGCAGAATGCTAAAGAAATTGTTCAATATATCGAAAAAATTACTGAAGAATTTCAAGCCAGTCAATATTTTTATTTACTACTAAAAAGCCCCTACGTATTATTTGTTTTTTTACCAGAATTAAAAGCTAAAGTAGATAAGTTACGTGCAAATACTAATCAAATTACGGTGACGCATTTACAAGATATTCAGTCTTATTTGTATAGTTTATTGCTAGAAGCAGATGCATTAGAATTAAAGTTAGGTTTGCACGTAGGGCTTATATCTCAACCTACTCAGCTTATTCTAGATAAGTTATTGATTCGATTTATAGAACCCTTATCCATTAGTTTTCAAAAATCTGCTCAATTGGTGGAAGATCCATCTTCCTTTTTGATACGTTTACAAGCTAATCGCCAAAAGAAAACTGAAACGGAGCAAATGCTTGAAAGTGAAAAAACAAATTTTCAAGTCTTAGATTATTTTTTAAAAACATTACAAAAAATTAAAGTAAAACTAGAAAAAAATGAGTTGATTACTGCTATTGAAAAAGAAGAGTTTAAAACTCTTTATTGGTCAATTTATCCAGTGTTGCAAGCACAACAGAATTATTATCAAATTTCTTTAAATCAAAAAGACAAATCAGTTAGTTTAGATAAATTTTGTGAAGAATGTTTTGATGAACAATTAAAGAGCGCATCAACATCGGATCAAATTTATCATTATACGTCATTAAAAGATGTAATGTATCTAACGATTCACGTACATGCTGCTAAAGAAGGTAATATCAATACTTTAGAAACTCAATCTATTTATTTGAACAGTCAAGCCCAAGCGTTATCTAATGCGAAACAGTATTTTTTAAAAACAAGTTCAAAAAATGCCTTACATACTTGTATTAAACAAACGATTGATGTTCAAATTGATTTAATTTGTAAACAAACTAATCAATTGGTTTATTTAGAGCCTGAATATAAAAGTATCTTATTAAAATTGTTACAAGCAAAAAAAGGTGAAATTTTTACGCGAGTAGTTAAGCTTCCTGTTGATGATATAGAGCGAGTAATTTCTGAAGAGTTACAAAAACAATTCAATTTGTTTAGAGAAAAACAGTATCCTCAATTAGTACAGCTTGATACTATTTTGGCAGAGATCGAACGTTTTCAGTTATATTGTCAGAAAGAAAAAATGAATCCAATTTATGAAAATACTGATCCGGTTATTGGAACCTTAGGCCCTAAAATTGCGCTGCTTAATAGACTTAAAACGCTTGCTCAAAATAACCAATTAACAGTTCAAAATCGAATAGATCAATTTACTGAAGAGGCTAAGAAGGAAAGTTTTTATACTATTTTGATGTCTCATGACAAACATTTTAAATTTGAATTTAAAGCATTAAAACGGTTATTTTTAAATTTATTTCATAGTATTTTTAATTTCTTTGGTATGACTTATCATCCAGAGGACTTTTATTCTTCTCTTACTAATGTGATACAAAATAAAAAAATACCTTCCTCATCATTGGCGGAAAAAGGTTTTTTTTCTAAATGGCCCAGTAGGTTAACTAGTTCCGATGAACCAGAGTTAACCTCCTTGCAATCTGATAACACGCCAAGTATACCTCAAAGGAGCTAATGATGTTTTTATCGAAAGAGGCGATTAGCAAACAATTATTTTATGAGTTTTTACAGTTTAAAACTCTAGGCTTGCCTCCAGGAAAATCAGTTGAATTAGCGCCAGGTACTCTTCTAGGCAACGCATTGAAAGAAGATTTAGGTTTAAGTATTGAATTTGCTGAGCGCCAATTAAGCACACAATTAAAAATAAAAAATGTTGCTCCTGCTGAGCAAGAAGAATTTAATCGTTTATTTTCTTTCTTAATCGCTTATAAAAAATCAACGTATATTGCTAGTAACCCCTTTGCTGGATATGCTCAGATGGAGGCTGGTGTTGCCCATCCTTGTGCTTGGCTCGTTTTTGCTCCTTTGCTTATTCAGTCCAATAAAGAAAATTTAGCGTATGAAACAAAAGAAGACTTTATAAATTATCTTAAAAATCCTAAAGTAGGATTTCATTTTGATAAAAATTGTACCGTTAATAAGACTGGTTTATATATTGCGGTACAAAGTAATAATCATCAAATGGTCAATGCTTTTTTATGTCCTGAATTTTATAATTATCATTTAACGAAAGAAGATTTAAAAATTTTACTTTCTTTAACTAAAGATCCACAAACCCGAGTAGCGCTTTTTCGTAGTTGTTCTGAAGAGTTAATATCTTGGATAAATGAAGATAAAGAGTTGCAAATAAATTGCATCATTAGTTTTGATGAATTAGTTGAACTGTGGTCTTTTTTAAATACAGAACAACGTAGCGAGTTTATAAAAAATACTAATGCGCAACTTTGGTTAAGACTTCTAGATAAGGATTTAGGCCGACATAAGATCATTAAATTATTAGATGCGGAATATCCTCAATTAAACCTAAAATTGCTTAAAGATGTTTCAATAAAAAAAGCTGAGTTCATACCGCAAACACTTAATTATTTAATTAGAGAACAACAATTTAATTATTTGTTAAATGCAACTGAGTTGGATAAATTATTTCCGATCCCTCATAATGCACAATGGCATCAATTACTCTCTGCTTTAGGTTATCAAATTAATGAAGGAGGCTCGGTAACTGTTACTCGTTATGTGCTTCGTGGTCCTGTTGCTAAAACTCATAATCAATTAATTAACGTTTTAATTTCGCTTCCTGTGAGGTCCAGTGTAATTATTGAGGCTTTACAGAAAATAGAAAATTATGTTCATGAACCTACAACGAAAGAAGAATATAGAAATTTTTTGAATCGCATTGCTAAAGATGTGGTAAGAAAAGAGTATGAAACTGGATTTTTTCTCATTAATTGGTTTAATCAATTGCTTCGTTATTTACATCTCAAAAATGAATCTCCTTTACATCCTTATATTGATAAATTGGCAAACATTATTAAAGAGGAAGCTGTAGACTACATTCCAGGCGAATTGATGGATATTTTGCCTATTAAAACCAATTATAGTGTTTATAAAGAGTCTTTATCAGCCTATTTTGATGCGAATATGGCACAATTTTGGCTTAATTTATCTGAAGAAGATCGAGAAAAAATAATTCACACTCCCATTCTTTTTGAACGATTATTACATTTTTTATCGGCACCAATCGACCATCGCTCAGAATTTCTTAAATCATTGGATAAAAAATCTTTAGAGTATTTCAATACTCATCAAGGGTTAAAACAGCTTATTTCTGATACTCCTTCTTTTACAAGCAATTCTGATTTGCCCTTGCTTATTGAAGCGATGCAATTGCATGATCTTATTTTTTTAGAAGATAGCGAACGTGTTGTCAAAATCCTAGTAGAGCCTGATGATAAAATTTTTAAACAGGTTTCGCCTTTTTTCCCCTCCAAAGCTGATACTCTGGACTGTTTATTATTCCAAGAAAGCGTTTTGGAGGAGTTACCTAGACCTTTAGAAAAAGAACAATTTAATCGATTTTTGCAAGCTTATTGTGATGATGCTCATCATTTTTCTGCCTTATTATTGAAGATCAATAATTCTAATCCTTTATTAGTTAGTCAATGTTGGGACAATGTAAGCCCTGAGATGTGGATACAATGGTATGGAGAGCTTGAACATGCACAGTTATGGTCTCAAGTTTTAAAACACCTAGAGATAAGTGATCGATTAGAGTTTTTTGAGAAGTTAACCAGCGAGGGAAAATTAACTGCTGATGAGCTTTGTGATTTTTTATTAAGCAAAAATGAAGCGGTATTTAATACTTTATGGAATAAAGTTCCTATGCCTCAATGGTCCACCTGGTTAATTGATAATCCTAATTTACCAGAAACTAGTTTATCGTTTTTAAACACGATGGCTTATCCCTTGAGAGTACAATTTTTTAAATCCATGTTAAAAATGAGTCCAGATGAGTTGGCCAGTATTTGTGTGGTACCCAATAAAACCATTGAGCAATTTTTTCCACAAGAAGTACAAGAAAAAGTAAGCAGTGCTAACACTGTAAGTGATGCTAAAGCTAAATTAAATAAATTAAAAGAAATTAAATTTCAAGAATTTGACGATCATTTTGTGTCATTAGCAAAAAGTATTGATAGTTTAAATAAGCACTTAACAGAACTGAGAACAATAGATATAAAATCTCATAATCATTGGGGAGTATGGGGGGCAAGTTTTTTTACAACAGACTCTTATTATGGCTTAATTAACTCAATAAAAATAAGTAGATCTTTAACAGATAAATTAACTAAAAATATTTCAAGCCACTCACTTTTAGCAATGAAGAAAGAACAAATTGAAACTAAGCCTAAATTTCAGAAACTAGGTGAGATGGTTCAAGAGTTAAATCAACATATCATCCATTTAGCCTTACAAAAAGAAGAGATGCCTAACAATATATTGACTGAGTTTACTGGATTGCAATCTACAATTAATGCAATTAGTGAAGGTATAAGCATTTCTTTAGTGGATGTTGATCTAAATACAGAGTATTCAATGAAGCGGCCTGTTTAATTTTTATTTTAACTAGTGATTGTGTTATGTTTAATGAACACATTAAAAAAAAATATAAAAAGCCTTTATGGTTCTCAAGGGATAGAGTGGTTTACTAGATTGCCTTTGATGTGTGCTGAGCTTGCACATTATTGGAATTTATGCAAAATATCTCCTGTTTCTAATATGACATTTAATTATGTTGCGAAAGCTATTTCAAAGAATAAAGAGCCTGTAGTTTTAAAAATTAGTTATGATAATTTAAGCATCCTCGATGAACAACGCGCTTTGGCTGATTTGGGTTCAGGAGGTTCAATTAAGCTGATTGATTATCATCAAAAGTATAATGCATTATTATTGCAACAAGCCATTCCTGGGATAACACTTAAATCAATCTATCGAAACCAACCTGATTATGTAATGGATTCTTATGTTGAGACAATGCAACGACTGCATGATCAGCAAGAAATTAAAAAACTAAATTATCTTGATATTGCTGATTGGCTAAGAGTATTCGATAAGCCTAATTTAAAATCAATACCTATAGATCTTTTAAATAAGGCAATTGAGCTAAGAAAAAAACTTCTTTCTTCGTCAAAATCGTTTATTTTATTACATGGTGATTTACATCATGATAATATTTTACAACATCAAGATAGATGGTTAGCTATTGATCCTAAAGGTGTTATCGGTGAAGCAGAATTTGAAATCGCTGCTTTTGATTTTATGTATATTAATGAACTTAGCGCTCAAACTGATGTAAAGAGTATTCTTGAGCAGCGTGTAGAACGGCTTGCACAAAAATCAGGGCTTAATGCCCAGCGAATTAATGATTGGCTATTTGTACGATTAATTTTGATGGCAGCTTGGCTTATTGAAGATAATGGTAATCCTCAATGGGCTATAAAATTAGCTGAACTTATATAGCATTGCCGATTAGGATGAGGCTTAAATGCATTTTAAAGGGATTTAGATGTGATTAAAGTACGTTATTTAGTTTTATTAATTTTTTTAATAGGCAATGAGCCAGGTTTGTATGCAAAATCGGTAAAATCTGTTGACATTTCATCTAATGAGAAAATTAATAAAATAAATGCGGTCGATTATTTTAAAAAAATAACGCCTGAATTTCTTTATAGTTATACTGATTTTAATTTTAATTCAAATTCAGGCGAAAATTTTAATAAATATAATGGGCATTCAAACCTTTATTCTGCAGGAGTCGATCATCTCTCATTAACTAATACGATGTTGATGGGAATTTATTATTTTGGTATCGATACGGTTGTTAAGTCACAATGGTTTATTAATCCTGGATTTGTGACTGATTCATCACAATCTCTTCATAATAATACTCTTTTTGTCCATATATTAAAAAATGTTACGCCTAACTTTTTTACTGATGTGGCAGGGGGTTATGGATATAATAAGGTATCGACTATAACACAAATTAACATTTCTTCAGAACCTTTGATTGGGCAAGCTAATAACAATAATAATAATTGGTTTGCTAGTATTGATGCAATTTATAGAACAACATGGAAAAAATTTTTAGTTCGGACTGATATGGGGGTGCTTTATAGTGAAATTGATTCCCCACGCTATAATTATTTTTTTCCAGCGCTAAATAAATTTCAGACAATTCAGCCTTTAGTTAATAAAGCTACTTTAATCTTAGAAAATGCAGAGTTAGGTTATTTTATTAATTCAAAATTGATGCCTTTTATTAGTGGAGGCTTAATTCAAGTAGCAGCTTTTTCAAATAACCGTCCACTTGTTAACCCAGTGAATGAAATTAATGGAAGCCTTCCTCAGTTGAATATGAATAAAAATGGGTTCCGTGTGAGTGGTGGTTTAGTCTATGTTTATAAAAATGTTAGCTTACGTATCGAAGAAAAATATTATAACGCAAGTAAAACATTTCATAGCAATCAAACATTAGCAGCATTGACATACCAACTGGATTAAATGATAAATGGAAGTAATTGCGTGAAGAAGATATTTCATTTTTTACTAAAAAAAATAAAATCAAGAGGACTGCCGATTTATATAGGTCTCTTATATACCAGTATTATTTTTCTTGCAGATACTGTTCCTATTCCCTTTTTAAGTTCATTGGTTAACCAATTGGATAATTGGACTTATGATCAAATAGTTTCTCTACACTTGCGACCTCAGCCGATCAATCCTAAAGTAGTGATTATTAATATTGATAATAAATCAGAGCAACAAGAAGGCAGATGGCCTTGGCCCAGAAGCAAATTGGCTGATTTAATTAACAAATTAAAACAATATGGTGTGGTTACTATAGGCACTGATATTGTTATGACGGAACCTGAAGTAAATAATGCGATGAGTTTAATTAAGGAGTTACAACAATTTGCGCCAAGGTTGGTTGATGAGCAGAAAAAATTACCGGTTTTGTTGAATACCATCGCAACCCAAGTAGATCATGATAAAATTTTTGCTAATTCATTACATGAGCATAATGTAGTCCTTGGTTATTTGTTTCATGATGACAGGCAGATTAAAGCAGGGGTATTACCTCAACCTTTAACTGCTCCCAATGGAATTATCTTTCATAATAATCATTCATCTTTTTACCAGTTTTCTGGCTACAATGGTTGTTTACCACTATTTCTTAAGGCATCAACTCAAGCAGGGTCGGTGACTAATTTACTTGATCTTGATGAGACAGTACGACATGGATTTGTTGTTGAGAGTTATGATAATGCACTTTATGCGAGTTTATCACTTGCTGTAGCGATGAATTATTTAATGGTTGATCATATAACTCTTAAATGGCGCCATCATCAATTATATGGTATTCAAATGGGAGGAGTATTTATTCCTACAACCTCTAAAGGTCAAATTCTTATCCCATTTTGGGGAGGGCCAGGAACTTTAAATTATTTTTCTGCAAGCGATGTCCTTCAAGGCAAAGTGAATCCTGATGCGCTGCAAGGTGCAATTGCTGTAATTGGTTCAACAATGATTCTTTTGGCAGATCTGCATGATTCTCCAGTAGGTCCATTATTTCCAGGAGTGGAAATGGTTGGAAATATGATTCGAGGAATTGTGTCACAGCAATTAGTAACACCGTATGATTGGGGAAATCTTGATGCAAAAATATATTTAGTACTCATCGGATTATTATTCACGTTCTTATTTTCTTTTTTAAATGAATACATCCTGCTGTTAGTGGCTTTAATATGTATTTTAGGTCTATGGAGTATCTCTATATTACTCTTTGTACTTAAAAGTCTTTATCTTCCTTTAGGGTTTATTATAGTTTTAATTACATTTTTGGCTGTTACTAATTATGTTTATTTATTTATTAAAGAACGACAGCAGAAAAGAAAAATTAATCAATTATTTGGCCAATATGTGCCAGAGGCTTATGTTAAAGAGTTAATTGAATCTTCTGAGCAATACAACATGGAAGGGCAAGAGCGTGAAATGACAGTATTGTTTAGTGACATCCGTAATTTTACGAGTCTTAGTGAGACTATGATCGCGTCCAATGTAAAAAAATTATTGAATGCTTTTTTTACACCTATTACGGAGCTCATTTTTAGTTATAGAGGAACAATAGATAAATATGTCGGAGATATGATTGTTGCTTTTTGGAATGCTCCCATACCTGATGAAGAGCATATTTCTCATGCTATTTTATGCTCATTAGAAATAATAAAAAAACTACCCGAAATTAACGCTAGAATGTTAGATAAAAATCTTCCAACAGTAACTATTGGAATTGGTTTGGCAAGTGGATTAATGAATGTGGGCGATATGGGATCTGAATTTCGCCGTGCTTATACTGTAATTGGAGATACAGTAAATCTTGCTTCTCGATTACAGGACTTGACAAAATTTTATCAGATTACCATTTTAGTAAGCGATAAAACTCGATTGTCTCAAGATCAATTTATTTGGAGAACAATAGATAAGATAACAGTTAAGGGTCGAAAAAAAGGATTAACTATCTATCAACCTTTAGGTAAAGTTAATGAAGTTTCTGAAAAAATGATTATCGAATTAGAAGAATATCATCACGCTTTAAATGATTATTATGCTCAGAAATGGTCAATCGCAGAAAAAAAATTTTCTATGTTGCAAGATAAATATCCAACAGTTTATTTATATCAAATATACCTTGAGCGTATCAAAACATTTATAAAAGAGCCTCCTGCAAACGATTGGAATGGAATTTATCATGAACACTAGTAAATTAGAATTTTGAATTATTAAGGATAATTTGATGAAAAAAATAATATTAAAAAAAATCAAATTGATTGGATTATTTTTGCTAACAGGCCAAGTTCTTGCACAATCGGCAGCGATAGTTTTATTTACTGAAAAAAAAGTAGTAGCGAATCGTAATGGCATTGAACGAATTCTTTCGCGAGGATCTTTTTTAGAGTCAGGAGATGAGGTGATTACTGAAAAAGATAGTTTAGTTAATATTCAATATTCAAATGGTGCCTTAGTTAATATTGGTGAAAACACTCATTATAAAATTGTGATGTATTCCCCTACTGCAAATGTACAAATTAAAGCAGAATTGAGTAGTGGTAAAGTTGAAATCAAGACTTCAAAAAAAATAAAAGAAAGTCTTAAAACTCCAGTAATTTCACTTGCAATACTTGGAACTAATCTTCGTGTTTTTGTTGCATCACCTAAAGTTACGAATGTTCAAGTTATTGAGGGGCTTGTGGAGGCAAGAAATGAATTTATTAACGCCGGAGTTAGCGTGCAAATTATTCCTGATCGTATTTATCCCTTACCTTTTCCTAAAAATGGTGTTGTTGTCTCAGCTGTAAATGCTCCTGGAAGTATAACAACAAATAGAAGCAAGCCAACTCATGATATAGACAACACCACGCTTCTTACGATAGGAACTACTCATTCTGCTTCTATCATTAATATTTCTATAATTTAAAAAAATTTAAAAATAATTACGAAAAACTTCCTCTCTTTTCGTTAAAAATCGGGATCCATACATGCGTTTACCCTGCAGCGACCAATTAAAAATTTGAACAATTCAGACAAAATATGGTATAATTTTTGCTCATTTAAATGAAAGTTTTAAAAGAATTTTATTATGACCAAGATTTATACTTTAGTAAAAAAGAATGATCTCCAAGGAATTAGAGATATTATAAAAAGCACTTTGTCTAAAAAAGAATTAAAATCAATGGTGCAAAAAGCAGAGAAATTATCTAATGGAGTGGATTATCCTCTTACTTTAGCTGCTAGATTAAATGAAGAAGAGATAGTATTAGAATTACTTAAAGCTGGCGCTAATGTTGCAGTGACTGATGATGAAGAAAGAACTGCTAAAGATTATGCAGAAGCTTATCAAAATGAAAAAATGATTGAGTATTTAGAGCAGTTTGAAAATCAATTAGAGTCTAATCATGATTTAATAATTCAATCTTTTGAAAAAGAATTACATGCAGGAAATAGTGAAGAAGCGAAGAAATATTATCAGTTGATACGAGAAAATAAGGTGGATATTTCTTCAAAATTGATTAAATGGATTCAGTTTTTGCTAAGACAAATAATGTATGTCGTCCGGAATGAAGAAAATAGTGAATTAGCTTTAAAATGGTTTTCTATCATGGAGGTTTTTAAGCACCATTCATCTATTTATCCGAAGTTATTTAATACTCAGATGAATTTACTTAGTTCGCAAGATGAAAAAGTATTTTCTGGAGCACTGGCACAAGTATTTTTAAAAAAACATTTTACTATTTTTAAACAGTTGTTAAATGAAATGCTTTCATTAGATACGGTACAAGTTCATGCTTACGGTAAGAGTTTTACTATTTTTGAATGGATTTTATTTGCTTACCAAGACGATAGCGCACTTCCTTTTGTGAAGCTTATGGTGGAAAAAGGAGCCTCTTTAAAATTTGATCGAACAAAAGAAATTGAATTTTATATAGGGAGAGGAGATGCATTTATATGGGATAATTCAACAAAAGAATTATTTTTGAAAGTAGGTAATCAGCAATTAATCGAAAATGAAAATGAACGGATTTTCCAATCTTTTAAAAAATATGATAACGCATTAATTTTTGTTCTTAATACTCCAGTTCCTCTAGAGAAAAAACAAGCACTGATAAATTATTTACTTGAGCAATTATCAAAATCATCTTGTATCGATTTAGCAGAAATAATTTCTCAAATGCAGATGCACATGGGCTTTAAAGCGTTTGTTGCTTATAAAAAAAATGGAAGTCAACATTATCTGGAATTTGAAGAAGAAGAGCAAATTACCCTTAAATTAATGCAGTTTTTTCGCGAGCAATGTTCCGCAATTCCTAATGATACGGAAAAAAGAACATTATGCGATAACTTAAAATCTATTGTATTAGAATGGGAACGAGGAGATGAGCATAAACAAGCAGTGTATATGGCGCAGATGGCTCAAATAGCCTATAACACATTGAAAGAACCCCAATTGGAAGATAAGAAAAGTCAATTGTTACTTTATTCAAAGCGAATAAAAATATTTAAAGAAAAATTTGAAAATCTGGCTGCTGCTCAACAAATAATGCACGATGCTAAGCGCTTTATGGCCTCTTTAGAAGTAAATGAAGCCAAGCAATTTGCAGCAACATGGAAAAAAATACAAGATTCTTTTTCAACGCCAATGAATCAACAATCATCACTAGCTGAGAATAATACTCAGTATTCACCCAATTTTCATCAGAATAAACATAAAAGTTTACCTGAAAGTACTGATAATGAACATTTATCAGCAAAGGCATATAGTATTTTAGGGAAGCAATAGCCTCGATTTAATAAGCTATTAAATTTTTATAATAAAAGGAATTTATAGATAGGTTTCAATTTGGATTTACCATGAATAGAGTTACTTTTTGTTTATATGTTGAAGAGAAAAATGACCTCGTAAAGAGTTTAGAGTTTATCTCCCAACAAACAGTAAATTTGGCTAATACAGTCAAACATATATTTCATAATAATGAAGAATCACTTGATACAGTGAGTATTGTTTTATTTATTATTCCAGAAATACTGAGTAATGATCGAGATGAAGTAACAGAAGCGAATGTGTTTAGCCCATTTGAAAAGAAAATTGAAGAAACATTAGATAGTTTAGAAAAAAACGAATCGCTAAGAAAAAAATACCGTATTTACAATTTTATAAAACATTTAACACAACTAGAAATAACTTATCTTCAAAATGTATCTTATAAACTAGAATCGCGTAATCCAAATATTCTCGATTTTATGAAGTTGCGTGTTTTAATTCATAATACACAAGGGAAAGTTCAAGATAAACCCAATTGTAATCATTTACAAATAGATTCAACGACTATTATTTGGAATCCTGAACAGTTTTATCAATTAACATTTGGCGCAACAGAACTTAGCTCTCAATTTTTAATTAACGCCTATGGTGAGAGATCATTCAGTATTAATTGTAAAGTAATGTTTATTCCTCAAAATGATGAATTTACTCAACAATTAAAAAATAATTATTTTGATCATATAGAGGGATATTGGCTGACTAATGAATCAGAAAAAAGTAATCAATTGATTATATATAAAAATGTTTTTGTGCGCACAATGAGAGATTTAGGGTATTTGACCAAAGGTTTTATTAATTTTAATAACAAACGAGATGCTTTTAATATTACAAAGACCATATTGCCTTGTATAAGTCAAACATGGAGAAAAGATAAACCATTAGGGCTTCTAGGCGATCTCCCTGTAGATTTGAGAGCATTGCGTTATATATGGACTGTTAATGCTCAGTTATCAATTGAATGTAATTATGTAGTTTTTGAGAGTCTAATAAAAAAACACCTATTTGTTTTAGCCAACCCTTCACAACTCCAAATAGAATATGAGTCATTATTTAGACAATATTCCAATATGGAAGTAGAACAATATGTCCTAGAAAAATATGTTGAGTTATTAGAACAAACACCAAAATTAATCGATTTTCTAGTAAAGAAAATAATAGATATAATGCTCGATGCTCATTTTGAAATGGTGCCTTATAAAACGATTATTCTAGAAAATATTCAGAGACTTCCTGATAATTTGCGTGTTTTATTAAACGAGCATTTAGATAATTCAGTGAAGCTTATCAAGGAGTATGAGCGCTATAAAGATTTTTTAACTAAGGTTAAAGAGGAATGCCTTAAATCAGTAAAAGTTAAAGAGCCAAGAGCTAAAGAGCTAAAAGCTAAAGAACCAAAAGCAGTTGCTCAATATTTTGATAAGCAAATTGAGCCTCTTGAAGAAGAATTACAGAAATGTTATTCACTGCATAAACTCCTAGTATTTTTTAAAAATAATAAGAATTTACCTGCAACCTTAGAGGGTGTCCGGAAAGTCGGATCCTTCGGCTGGCTCATCAAGGAGCTGTG
>CAMFHA010000011.1 GCA_945952115.1 uncultured Legionella sp.
CTGTATCATAAGGTCTATGCGTTTGGTTCCATCCATAAATAACGTCAGTATATTCTTTGTTAGAAAGTAAGTTAATAGTGTTATGACCTTGCTCCATTTTTGTTGATAATTGATTAATAATTTTAATGAGTTGTTCTAATATGTGTCTTGCTTTGCTTTCAGATAACAGTAAGCCATCAAATTGCAGTTCAATATGTAATTGTTTATTGGGTATCTCTTGCAAAATAATACCAAAGGGATAGTCCAATTTTGAAAAGCTTTCTTGTTTTTTAATACAGAGTAGAGGATTAGAACCGTTTTGAGGCTTTTGAAGAGGATAATTTTCAAATACTATTAAACTATGGAACAATCTTTGTCCATTGGTTTGTAGTTCTGAAAGTTTTGCAAAGCTATGCTCATTTATTTCATTGATATACTCTTCAATACAGCGCAAATAAGTTCGAATAGTTTTGACGTTATCCCAATCTATGCATAAGGGTAATGTGTTGATATAAAGCCCTACGCTGGACTCAATACCTTTAATAGGTAAAGCTCGACCAGATATTGTAGTCCCTACAATAGTTTGAGTATCCTGTGTATAAGTTTGAATGAGTTTATGCCATGCAAATTGCAATAACACATTTAATGTAACTCCTTCAGAAAGGCTCAAATATTTTAACGCTTGATAAGTATCGTCTTCTATAATTAAAATTGTTTTCTTAGGTAACTGTATGCTTCTGTATGTATTAAGATCGGTGGGATGACTAAGCAAAACATTTAAGTTATTTGCGGATTTAAATCCACGCATTTTTTTTTGCCAATATAAATCAGCGTGCTCTTTATGCTCACTTATATAGGTTTGAGCTTTAAAATAAGCGCTATCTGTTATTACCAATGGTTTTATATTTTTACACAACTGTTCATAGTACTCATGCACTTTGTTCAATAAAATGGGTGTGCTCCATCCATCTATAATGCCATGGTGCACTGTTTTAAGCAGAACATAATGTGATTTATTTAATTTTATTAAAGTTAGTCGCAATAAAGTAGGTTTTTTAAGATCAAATGCAAGTTGTTGTTCCTTTTGTCGAATAGTGTGAATCGCTTTTTGATAATCTTGTGAAAAAGAAATATCAATAGTATTAAACGCTAATTGCCCGGTTTTTCGGACAATTTGAACCATAGACTCATCCCAATTAAAATAAGTGCGTAAAATAGGATACGTCTCGATCGCTAAGAACCATGATTTTTTATAGTGTTCAATCTGTATCTCACTTTCGTAGTCTAAGAGCAGTTGCATCCGATAAGCATCGTCTTCTTCTTGACTTAAGGCATGATAAATAAAACCTTGTTGTAAACTATTGGCGAGGTAAATATCCTCTATTTCTAAATCTTTTTCCTGCAGATTATCAAGGAAAACTTGGCTTAATCTTAGTGTAGAAAAGTCACTTGAGGTAAAATAAGTTCTTGTTTGAGCCATGCAATGTTCAATAATAAGCTTCAGGTGCTTTTCATAAGATTTGGCGACTTGATTGGCTACGGTTTGTGATACGCTAGTCGATATCCTGAAACTTAATTCTCCATGTAATACGAGTCCATCTATATTAAGCAAGTGAGGTTTGCAATTACTGGCATGATTACTTAACCCAGCCCCTTCTTCTACTAATTGCCAATCCCCTTGAGAATTATCGAACTGCCCCAAATAATTAAAGATAATGTCTGGTAGATCAAACTCGAGGCAGGATTGTTTAAATGCTCCAAATCCTACACCTTTATTAGGAATAGCTCGTAAAGTTTCCTTTATCAAACAAATACTTTTAGCAATAGTAGACTGCAGGCTAAGTTTTACGGGAAATATGCTGGTGAACCACCCTAAAGTATGAGATACATCGATTTTATTATCTAGTGTTTCTCTTCCATGGCCTTCAAGGGTGATACTATAAGTATTTTTTCCTAACCATTCATTCAATGTATAAGCTAAGGCTGTCAATAATAAGTGATTAATTTCCGTATGATAAGTTTGGTTAGCAAAAGTTAATAGTTGCTTTGTGACTAGATTATCGAATACTGCTTTTGCTCGGTAGTTTTTATTGGATAAGATAGGTGTAGTAGGCATTTCTATATATTGAGCTTGCCAATATTCTAATTCTTTTGGGTATCTATCGGAATAGTTTGTAATAAGCTGAACCCATTGCCGATAACTGCTGCTTTTTTGGGTTAGCGAAGTATAAGTATATAGTCGTTTGAGATCTTCAATTACGATTCGCCAAGACATGGCATCTATAATTAAATGATGAAAAGCAAAATATAAACGCGCGCTACCATCTGAATAACCTGTAATATAACCTATTTGCCATAATGGAGGAATATGAATATTGAATGAGGCTTGCCAATTTGTTAATAATCCTTCGATGGCCTTCTCATTTAATCCACGGATGTCTAATGTTTTAATTTTAGGCACTAATAATTCGCCATATACTTGCTTTATTATTCCATTAGATTTTATGAAATATGCTCGTAACATATCGTGATGTTCAACCAGCTTTGGTAAAATTGCATTTAAATGCTCTAAAGACAATAATGGTACTCGGATCAAAAAAGATTGATTGTAATGATTCTCATAAGGAAATTGTTGCTTGAAGAACCATGATTGAATGGGCGAGAGCGAAAAACTACCCGATAATAGACCCTGTTCAGCGTGGCTTTTATAGACCTGTCCTAATCGTTGAGCTAGTCGCTCAATAGTTCGATGCATTAAAATATCGCGCGCATGACAAGCAATTCCATTTCTTTGTAGACGCGTTGATACTTGAATGCTTTGTATAGAGTCACCACCCAAGCGAAAAAAATCATCAGATAAATTAATACGTTCGAGTCCCAAAACATCTCGCCAAATCGAATGAATTTTAGACTCTAGCTCATTGCGAGGTGCAATATAGTTTTCTTCTTGTGCATTAAAATTGGGTATAGGGAGTGCAGGAATATTTAACTTACCATTGATAGTCAGTGGAAAAGACTCTAAGTATAAATAAACTTTTGGAGTCATGTAATCTGGTAAATGTTGTGCTAGATAAGTAACAAGAGTTGATGTTTCAATGGGTTCAGAGCTCGTATAATACCCAATTAAATAAGAATGTTCACCCGAACTAGATTTTTTTGTATAGGGAAGCACGATTCCTTGATTTATCTTAGGATGAGTTACTAATACTTGCTCAATTTCCTCTAATTCGATCCGATAGCCACGGATTTTAATTTGATTATCATCACGACCAATATATTGAAGGTTACCATCAGGCAACCAGCGGACTAAATCTCCTGTTTTATAAAGAGTTGCATACCCTTTTACTTTATCTGTTTCGCTTACAAAAGGATTTGGTATGAACTTCTCTTGAGTCAGATCAGGCTGATTAAGGTAGCCACGAGCTAATCCTGCGCCACTGATATGAAGTTCTCCTATAGCACCTATAGGTAGAAGTTGATTGTTTTTATCTAATATATACACCTTAAGATCATCAAGTTTCTTACCTATGGAGGTTTTTATTTTATCATTCGCAAGTAATTGTTTGCATGTAGCATGAACGGTTGTTTCTGTAATACCATACATGTTAATTAGGAGCGGCTTTGTATCTCCAATGTGTTGCCACCAACGTTGTAAAATGGAGGCTCGCAAGGCCTCACCACCCAAAATAATATAGCGAAGACTTCCTATAGGAATTTTTTTATTTGATACCGCATCAGAAAAAGCTCCAAATGCGCTGGGAGTCTGATTGAGAACACTTACCTGATGTTTACTACATAACTGATAAAAACGCTCCATATCTCGAGTTTCAGTATGTGTAGGAATGACTAGTTTCCCTCCATAAAATAATGCCCCCCATATTTCCCATACTGAAAAATCGAATACATATGAATGATATAAGGTCCATACATCTTCCGTGTTAAAGTTAAAATATTGCTCTGTTGTACTAAATAAACGTACCACATTAAGATGAGATACCATCACTCCTTTAGGATACCCGGTGGTTCCCGATGTATATATTATATAAGCTAAATCGGTAGATTGAGTCTTCGTTGTTAAACTTTGAATACTTTCGTTTTGGTAAGGTTTTGTATCTAATGTAATTGTGTGGATATTCTTCAAAGAGAAGGTATTCACCCAGGCTTTTTGCGTGAGTAACAATGAGGATTGTGTATCCTTAAGTATAAAATCAATACGTTCTATTGGATAATTAGGATCTATAGGCACATAAGCACCACCTGCTTTTAATATACTTAAAATTCCAATCAGCATGTCCATAGAGCGATCCAGACATATTGCAATGAATGTATTGGGTTTTAATGAACTATTGTGATACTGTTTTTGAATAAAGCGCGCTAATTGATTAGATAATTCATCAAGCTCTTTATAACTTATCTCTTTATGTTCAAATATGAGTGCAATCTTATTTGGAGTACGGGATGCTTGCTCTTCAAATAAGTGATGGATGGTTTTCTGACTTGGATAAGTGTTACTTGAGTGGTTCCATTTGTAAATTATTTTAGAATAGTCATGCTGGTTCAAATAACACAGATCACCCACTTGCATGTTTGGTTGATGAATAATTTGCTCAAGTATAATATTAAAACAATCGAGAAGCTGTTGTGGATGAGGAATATCTAATGATTCGGTTGGATATTGCAATTGAAGTTGTAGTTGATGATTCTGTTCACAAGCTATTAATATTAATGAATAATTGAGTGCTTCTATATTTTTAAGAATATCTTCTTGTATGTTTGAAGCAATATCATTATCTATTGGGTAATATTCATAGATAAATAAACTATTCGATAACGGCTCGTTTTCTTTTAATAAGCTCAATAAACGTATACTTTTGTTTTCATGCAAAAACGTGATTAATTCCTGTAGTTCATAAAGTGCGTCTAAAACACAAGGGTTCGAATGCTGATAAATGAGAGGTAAAGTTTCATTGACAGTTTTGCAACCAGAAGTGATAACTTTAGATACAGTTAGATCATTTCGTTTGTATATACTCAGGGTTTTATGCCATGCGAATTGTAGAAAAGCATTTGTTGAAATAGCGAAATGCTTCGCTTGCTTTTTTAACAACTTTACTATTTCAGTATCAATGGTGTGAAATAAACTTTTTTTCTCTATAAATGAGTATTTTCCCGGATCTCGCGGCGTTGCTTCTAAGTTGGAACATAAGTCTTGATTCACTATCGTTGCAATTTGCAACATATATGTTGTCCATAATGTTTTATTAGTTTGCATGCCCCAAGGAATTTCATTTAGAAAAATATAATGCGTTGGTAACATAAAACTAGGTAATTGCTCAGCTAAGAACGACTCTATTTTTTTTATGGAAGGGATATAATTGTTCGCAACTATATATGCAATCAATCTGTTGTCTTCGGATTCTTTAGCAAATACTAGCGCATCATGGATGTGTCCATGTTGCATGAGGACATATTTTATTTTATTCAAATCGACAGTATATCCACGAAATTTAACTTTAGAGTTTCTTTGACATATCAGTTCAACCTGGCTATCTGGTAAAAATTTGACCATATCGCCGGTTTTGTATATTCGCTTATTTCTCCCTTGAGCTTTCTCTTCTGTATTTTGGAAAGGATTATCTATATATGATTGTGCTGTTAATTCAGATTGATTTAAATAACCTCGTGCCAATCCTAAGCCGCCGATATACAATTCACCTATCGAACCCAATGGCATTGGGTTTAGATTGTTATCTAGTATATAACATTGCTGACCTAATAAGGGTCTACCTATAATATTGGGCTGCATGCAGGCATTATCTAAATTACAAAGACTACCTATAGTGGTTTCGCTTGAATCATAGTGAGTAATTATTTTTATATGATCATAACTTGACAATGCGCACAATGGCTTTTTAATACTCTGGTTTCCTCCCAACACTAGCATCAAGCTATTAACAATGGGTGCATCCTTATCCAGAAAAATATTTAACAACACTTTTTCAAAATAAGCCCAGGTACATTTTAAAAAATTAATATGATGTTTTGGTAGGTATTCTAATAAGTATGAGCAATCTAAGTAAGTCTCTTTGTTTAATATATGGACTTCTCCACCTTTGATAAGTAAGGGGTAGATCCCAGTACAAGTTGAATCAAAATGGGTATCGGGAACTGCTATTGATTTATTAAATTCTGAAATACCAAGCTGTTCAACTATTCCTTTTGTATAGGCAAGAAGCGCTTGATGTTCGACTATAATCCCTTTGGGATGGTCTACTGTTGCATCGGAATATGTGACATAAGCTGCATGAAAGGGGCTTACTAAACGATTTATATTGTTTGTTTGTTCTTTTTGTAATTGCGTTTGGATTTTTTTATTATCAATAGTCAATACAATCGGTGGTGTTGTTTCTTGCTTATCGATAATAATTAGTTCTTTTATTTTTGTTTCATAAAGGGCATTTACTAAGATGATATTTGCCCTAGTATCCTTTAATAGATAGCGAATACGTTTAATTGAAAGATTCGGGTCAATTATCACATAGGCAGCCCCAGCTTTTAAAATGGCAAGGATTGTGATTAATAGCCGTTCCGAATGCTCTATACATACAGCAATGATCTCTTCATTATGAACGTCATAATTCAGGGTTAAGTATCGGGCTAATTGATTTGAGCGATGATTGAGAGCCTCATAACTCATTTTGATTCCATTAAATACGATAGCAGTATTTGCTGGTGTTTTTTGGGCTTGCTCTTCAAAACAACCATGAATGGTTTGTAGCTCATTTGTCTGTTTCTTGCTCTTGTTCCAGTCATATACTAATTTTTGATAAGTATCTTTATTTAAAACACAATAATGTTGCAGGTTAATCGGCTCATTGATTGAGCTCTTGGCAACTTTTGTTATAAACAATTTAAATGCAGTTATGAAAGAAGTAATCCATGTTTTGTCGAATAAAGCTTTTTTATATCTTAACTTAAATTTAATATGATTTTCATCGTCATACTGTAAGCCAAAATCAATAAATGTTTTGTTGCTACATGATAAATCTATGGTCTCTATTTTCACATCACGAAGTGCAAGAGGCTTATTATTTAAATTTGCTTGACAAAAATCTACATTGAAACGGTAGGAGTTTTTATTTCGAAGGTCGGATCGTGTTTTATTGATACTATACACTAAGGGATAATGCTGATATTGTTTACTAATTTTTCTTTGTTGATTGATATTTTGCATCAATTCATTCAAATTCGCGTATTTATCTATTTCAATTTTTAAAAGTATATTATTGACAAAAGATCCTGCCACACTTGTAAAACCTTTAGGTCGGACATTGATGGGATAACTTAATAAAAATCGTTCTTGATTACAGAATTTGCTTAGTATCGTGCTATATATAGCCACCAAGCAATTAAACAGGGTTGTTCTATTTCTCTTTGCATAGATTCGTAAAGCGTTTGATATAAATTCATCTAATTCGAAATAAATAAATTCACCTACATCATCATCTGTGGCTCCAATTTGGTCGGAATCAAGCCCCTTTTTTTTATAAGGAAAGTCGAGATGAAAGGGTACATCTGATATGAAATCAAGCCAATATTTTTGAGCATGCATATTATAGTCATCTGTCAAAATTTCTTGTTCAGCATGCACAGCATCAGTAAATGAAATGAGAGGGGAATAAGGAACGTGATCAGAAGAACCATTTATCCAGTAATTATAATTTAATGCAATTTCTTCAGCAATAATTTGACCCATTACTAGGTCGGCTACTATATGATGCACATTTATAATAAAATAATATTCTGAATCGTCTTTTGAATGTGATAACAAGTGAAATCTAATAAGTGGCTCGTGGATTAAATTGAAAGGTCTATCTAAAATATCTCTGATCTGCATCTTAGCTGGTTTGCATGAATCAAGATTTTCTTCCCTATAAATTTCATGAATAGTAAAAGGTGAGTAATAGCACTCGCTTCCATCATCATTGAATCGAGCATGCAAAATTTCATGCTTTTGAATCAACACGTCACAAGCGTTTTTTAAAGCAGTTTTATTTAAGTTGTTACCTATTTTGTAGACAAACGAAACGTTATATGTGCTATCGTCGGGAGAGTTTGCCCATTCAACAAAAAAACGTTTTTGGTATGCGGAAAAGGCTATAAGTTTTTGATCAACCAAATTTGAGATATTTTCGAACATTGCTTTCTTATATATTAATTTTGATTTTATTAAGCGGCCAATAACGAGACGCTCAATTTTACGCATGCCAATTTACTGGGTTTGCGCAAAATTGAGTATTCTTAAAAAGGACGGCAATGAGTATTTGTTACATCAAATAAAATTATAACGAATACCAAATAAAACAGAATTTAATGTTGGGTTTTGCGAATTAAGTGAGCCACTCTCTATAACGGCGTCAGGGGTAATCTTTTCCATAGTATTATTGTATACATTCGCACCAAATACATGCATATAAGCGACTGAAAATTTCCAATTTTCAGTTAGAGCATACATAACGCCTACTTTAATTTCTGGCAAAGCTTCAGTTTGGCTGAATATAGATGTTTTAATGCCAGAGTATACGCCTCCAGGAATCTGTGTTGCAAAGTTTTGAGTGACTTTGGTATGCATGTTTTGAACCATTAAACCTACTTGCCCAAACAAATCAATTTTATTAATTTCATACGCACCTCCAACCAAAAAATCATAACCATCTAATACTGTGCGTGCACTTGCACCCAATATTGGAGCAGATTGATTAAAAGAGCCATAATATCCACCGCCTATTTCTGCCATCAAAGCTATATTTTGTGAATAATTATTTGCTAATCCAGCTAAAAATCTTCCTCCCCAGGGTTGTTTAGTACTCTGAGCAACAATATTGTTATAATCTGTTGGCTGAAATTTATTCCATGTAACCGATGCTTCTGCTCCAGTATAATAATAAAAACTAGATGCTTTTGGGGTATTTAAAGGGCCCATACTACCAGAAAATACTGTATAAGGGCTCATAATTGTAAGCGTTGTCATTATGAGTAATGGTTTTTTCATTTTTCATCCTTAAAAAAAAATTTTATGCCCTCCTTCTAATCATCAGAAATGTAAATTTTGAAGGATTGAGGGTATATCGTATTAATATAAAATATCGTTGTACTTACTAATGCAGAAGAACTCTCTTTAACGTATAGTAATGTATCATAATCAATTAATAAAATGAACATAATTCAAGAAATATCAGGGTAAACGCATCTAAATTTTGAGCACTAAAAGCGTCTCTGTTGCCTACGTCACAGCATCCAGACGGCCTTGAAGTGAGGGAGAGTCTGGATTTCGCGCATAAAGCACGGAACGTAGGTCTTTTGGATTTATAATGTAGGTTTAGATGTGTTTTGAGTATATTTGTTTCAGCTTAAGTGAGAGAATTGTCAAACGATCCTATTACTCTACTTATTTGAGTTGTTTGCTCAATAATGTTTTCATGATGACAATTCAGCTGTTTTATTTTAATTTTTTGCATAAATTTTTTTTGTAAATTATTATCTGAAAGAGATATATTATCTAACATGAACTTACATGGTTCTGAAGAGTTATTATTTTCTTTTGCTTTAAATAATAGGCATTTAGCGTAAGACAATTCTCCTGATAAAGGAGTTTTGGACATAAGAATCATAGGATTAATTACTTCATCCATAGCTTTCTTTATGTAAGAAGGTTCTATATTTTCTTTAAGCAATCGCGCGGGAAAATTCTCTATGTAAGAATCGAGGTATTTTTGCCGAGATTCGTCATATAAAATAGTATCTAATAAATAGATATGAATATTTTTAAAGCCTTGTTTTTCTAAATGGTAAGCCATTTCAAGAACTATTTTTCCTGCTAAAGACCACCCAAATAACCTTATAGGCTCTTTTAGTAAACAACTTGCCTGGATCTTATTGATGTAATAATTGGCTAAAGTGGAGATATTTTTAATTTTTACACGATGGTACATGTTGTAATTATTTATCCCAAGTGATTGAAATTTTGATTCTAGTGCGTCGGCTAAATGTTTATACGACTCACAACTACCAAATATAGGGTGTATAAAATAAATTATTGGTAAATGAGGGTTTTTAATATTCAAGGCCTGAATACTATTATCCCATGATTCTGTTATTCCATTATCATCAAATGTAGGCCGAACAGCATACACAGCAGTGATAATTTCTATATGTCTCGCTAGATCTGGTATAGTCAAATTTTCGCGCAATGACTTAATTTTTACTGTAACACCGAACAGGTCTTTTATCTTTGTTATTACGGCATAAAATAATAAGGAATTTCCGCCCAGGTCAAAAAAATTGTCATCCATACTTATAGCTTTTGTTTTAAAAATTTCTGACCAAATATCCGAAAGTTTTTTTTCTATATCGTTTCTTGGCTTTGTGATTAATCTTGTTTTTTTATATCGTAAATGAGCCAGTGACAATCGATCTATTTTACCAGATGTGGTGATAGGAAATTTGTCTAAAACAATATAGGTAGATGGCAACATATAAGAAGGCAATTTTTTCTGCAAAAATGTTTTCAATATCTTAGAGATCTTTATAGGCGCTTCAATACTCTCCGTTAATGTTACAAAAGCAACTAATATCGAGTTTTGGTAGATAACCACCGACTGATTAATTCGAGGATGCAATGACAGTTGATTTTCAATCTCATTCAGCTCTATTCTGTAGCCAAGATGTTTTATTTGAAAATCGACTCTATTGATATATTCAATATCGCCATTGTGCAACCAACGGCCTCTATCACCGGATTTATATAGTTTTTGAGTAGGATCGCTTTTTAAAGACTTCACAAAAGGATTAGAAATAAATTTTTCGGCGGTTAGTTCGGGTTGATTTAAATATCCTAGTGCTAACCCTGCACCACCAATATAAATTTCTCCAATAACGCCTATTGGCACGGGCTGTAATTCTTCATTAAGGATGTATACAGATGTATTATTAATGGGACGTCCAATAGGGATTGATTTGTTAGAGTCTATTTCTGTAATGTCATAAATCGTAGTGAATGTTGTATTTTCTGTAGGCCCATAGCCATTGAGGATATGCTCAGGTTTTCCTTGCTCGCATGTTAACACATATGTTATGTGCTTTGGACTAAGTACTTCACCTCCCACCAATAAATAAATCAAATGACGGAAAATAAAGGGAGCACGTTCAGCACACTGATTGAATAAAGCAGATGTCAGCCACATAATGCTAATCGCATGATAGCTTAGAAAATCACCCAACTGACTAATATTTAACAATAATTCATCAGATATTATATATAAACTGGCGCCATTTAATAATGCGCCCCATATTTCGAAGGTTGCTGCATCAAAACTTACATTGGCAGCATGAAGAATACGATCTTGTTTAGTAATTTTAATATAATCGGTATTTCTAACCAATCGGCTTACTGCTCGATGAGGAATCATGACTGCTTTAGGTTGCTCAGTTGTCCCTGAAGTCAACATTACATAAGCAGGATCCATAGACTTTTCCCGGTGAATTAAATTATTCCCGCATTCTAGGACATAAGGTTTTTCATCTAATGTTATGATGTTACTATCAAAAACATTTTTGAAGTTATTTGCAATCGCACTATGGGTGAGTAGTAGCGTGCTTTTGCTTTCTTTAATAATGTATTGTAAACGTTCAGGTGGAAATACTGGATCAATAGGTAGATAAGATCCTCCTGCTTTTAATATACCTAAGATAGCAATTAATAGATCACTCGAACGATTTAAGCACAGGAGTACTATGGTATTAGGCTTTAATTTTTGCTCGTCGCAATGAATTGCTTCTTTGCATATAAGACGCGCTAGTTGATTCGCTTGTGTATTCAGCTCTAGGTAGGTTAAGTGTTGACCTTCACAGACTACAGCATTATTATTAGGTGTGCGTAAAACCTGTTCTTCAAATAGCTGGTGAATAGTTTTTTCCGCTGGATATGCGGAGTAGTTATCGTTCCAGTCATAAACAATTTTCTGATATTCGACAGAATTTAACGTTAGATCCGAACACATTATCATGGTTTATCAAAAATGGAGGTTTAAATAGTACCATGAGCATAAATAAAAGGAAAGTTCATGCCTAATAGTACTAACTATCAGTTAGAGTGGGAATCTAAAGCTTCTGTAAAACATAAAAATAGAACTATTTTTATGAGTGATCAAACAGGATATTTTTATCCGTTATCTCGCCAATTAATATGCTTGCATCCACTCGTTGAAAATATGGATCCTCAGGTAATAAATTATTTATTGACACAATCGTTTTATAAATATCTTAATGATATTGCTATTATTGAAACTCGTGTTATTAATCAAGCGATATTAAATGTGCTCAATAACAACATAGGTTTAACATTCGACTCTGAGCAAAAAATAAAATTGCACACAGTCATGATAGATGAAGCCTATCATGCTTATATCGCTTATGATGCTATATTACAAATTCAAAATCATACTCATATAAAACCACTACCTTTACCCAAAACAATTGAAATTGAATATGCCATAGAGAAGATTAAAAACAAAATGGATGCACAATACCATAATTTATTTGATTTTATTGCGATCTGCTTGGCTGAAAATACGCTTACGAAAACGATTGTAGATTTATTAGAAGAGGATCATACTAATCCCTTTTTTAAAAAATTACTTTCTGATCATTTAACAGATGAGTCGAGACATTCAGGTATTTTTTTTCATTTATTAAAATATATATGGGAAAATATTTCAAAAGAATGTAAAAGCAACATTGCACCACTCATTCCTGAGTTCTTAGTCTTGTATTTAAATGTAACCATACAGAAAGAATTTGATAGACAGCTGTTGACTGCCATTGAATTGGATATTGCTATGATAGATATTATTATCGAAGACACTTATTCAGATTTCAAACTAACTCCTTATCACCCCTTATTAAAAAATATATTAATCATTATAAAAAAAGCTGGTATGTTAGATGAGCAAATGTTATCAAAATTGAGAGAATATGACTGGATAGCGACGTAAATTGTAGGTCAATAGTTATAAATGGTAATTATATAACTTTTAAATTTGAAAATAGCGGTGCTTATATCGTCAATTAAGAGAGCATCACATAGTGATTATTATACATAACTACTCACATCTAGGAGAGTTTATTAAAGATATGTATTTTGAGCCACTTGATATAAGTCTAAGAATAGCTACTTTAAAATTGAATGTTAGTGCTCCAATATTTTCACGTTTAATTCAAAGTGTCACCGAAGCGAAATCTATTTAATAAGGCCTGCTTTGATAAGCAGGCCTTGATGCGCAATAATAAAACTAGAGTGAAACAAATTTATGCATGGAAATTGGTATTCAAAACAGGACAATCTCATCACTGTATCGATTTACGTGCAGCCGAATGCAAAGAGCAATACTGTTGTTGGATTGCATGGCAATGCTTTAAAGATAAAACTGGCGACACCACCAATTGATGGCCGAGCCAATGAAGCATTGATAAAATTTCTGGCACAATTATTTGCAGTTCCAAAATCAAATATTAATCTTAATCATGGTCATACATCAAGGCATAAACGGCTGTGTATTCATGGTAGTTTGATTAATCCCGAGACTTTGGTTCACACTGTATAAGCTATAGCATTTCCCACTAAGCTTTATACTTCATTGCATTCTCACTCGGCCTCAGTCATGTACTGGTGTACACTAGACTTCGTTAAAAACATGTTTTAATTCGGTCATTTAGTGCATCTAAATTCTCTCATTAAAACATGCTTGTGCCTCGACCTTGGGATTTTCCGTAAGTCTTGTAGGTTTAAATATTTCCAGGATTTTCTAAGCTTAAAATTCCGGTATTAAAGTCATAAGCAAAAATTTCTGCATAACGGCCCCAGTCAATCATAGTGCGTAGAACACGTTCAGCTTCTTTATCGCTTAAATAACCTTCAAGCTTACTTAAGAAACGCTCTTCGGAGACGCGATGACCTGCTTTTTCATCTAAGACTCGGCGAATATATCGAGCTAGTGGAACTTTTTCTAATAATCGTTGTGCAAACAGTTGTTTACGTTCTTGCAAATCTGCTTCATAAAATTGCTTACCCAAATCGCTTAATTGAATATCACCGGCTGAAACTTTAGCAAAACCTAAAATTTCTAGAGTTTCTAAAATGGGGAATAAGTCATCGATATTCATCATGAGCTCATCGGCTAGTTCAGGTAAATCAATGCGTTCTTCAAAAGAGATCATCGTTTCAATAAGTCCTGATAGTTCAGACGGCTCTACATCTGGCAAACGATAACCCAAACCAATTTGACGTTCACGTTGTGCTCGCTTTGCTTTTTCTTTAGGTCCAGTGGTCATCAAGGTATAAATTTTATCAACCAGAGCTCTAAATTCTGGAGATTCTGGATCTCGCGGTTGGGGGAGGGTCACAGGAAGTTCTGCTCGAATATATCCTGGATCATTGCCAAAAATAACAATGCGATCAGCTAAAGTTGCAGCTTCTTCAATATTATGAGTGACTAATAAAATTCCATTTGTATTGGTTTTCTTTTCTTTCCATAATTCTAATAAGTCAGATTTTAAATTTTCTGCGGTTAGTACATCTAGAGCAGAGAAGGGCTCATCCATTAATAATACATCAGGATTAATAACTAATGCGCGAGCAAAACCTACGCGTTGACGCATTCCACCAGATAATTCTTTAGGGAAAGCTGATTCAAAGCCATCTAAACCAATGGTATCAATTGCCTCAATCGCTCGATGTCGTCGCTCTTCTCGATGCACGCCTTGAGCTTCAAGGCCTAACTCTACATTTTCTAAGACATTTAACCAAGGCATTAAAGCAAAAGATTGAAAAACCATTGCAATACCTGGTACAGGACCCGTAACGGGATGGCCTCTGTAAGTAACTGTTCCACTAGAAGGGGCAATTAGGCCTGCAATAATACGCAATAAAGTGGATTTACCAGAGCCTGATTTGCCTAATAAGGCAACAATTTCACCTTCGTATAATTTAAAATTTACTTCTTCAAGAACTAATAAATCTTGAGTTGCTGCTTTTTTAAAAGATTTAGTTAAGTGCTCAATAGCGATAATAGTATCAGACATAAATATCTCAATTAAAATTAAATCGTTCTTCAGCTAAACGATATAAAGGGCGCCAGATCAAATGATTAAAAGCCAAAACATAGACACACATCATTGCAGTTCCTAAAGCAATTTTAGGAAAATCTCCTGAAGTAGTGCTTATTTGAATATATTCACCTAAGCCAGTTGCTTTTAATGTGACATTTCCCCAGCTCACTAATTCCGCGACAATGCTCGCATTCCATGCACCACCAGCTGCAGTAATTGCGCCTGTAATATAAAAAGGAAAGATCCCCGGCAAGGCTAAACGTTTCCACCAAATCCATCCTTTTAAGCCTAAATTATTTGCAGCTAAATAAAGATCACGAGGAATACGTGATGCTCCTGCGATTACATTAAATAAAATATACCATTGAGTGCCTAGAATCATTAAAGGAGTTAACCAAATTTCCACATTAAGCTTAAAAGCTACAATCATAATGACAAATAAAGGATAAAATAAATTGGCAGGAAAAGCGGCCAAAAACTGAATAATAGGCTGTATTCGTTGGGCAATAGCTGGCCTTAAGCCTATCCATACTCCAACTGGAATCCAAATAAAAGAGCTTAAAATGACTAAAATAATAATTCGAGTTCCTGTGGCAGCACCTAAAATGAACACATGAGCAATATCTCTTATTTTTAATTCCGTTAAAATAAAGTTTATTAAAAACCAACCGCATGCGACGATGATTATCGTAACGCCAGTATTCCATAAACGATCGAGGCGTTTTTGTTTTTTAAAGTCAATTTCCTTTGTAGATTTAAGCTCGTTAAAGCGCAACCAACGGATATTAATAAAATAATCCGTAAAATGACTTAGTCGATGAGTTACTCGTTTCATTAGTCGACTGCTTCGAATCAAATCAATTAGCCATGATTGACTTTCTGCTTCATCGGGCGCTTGCTCTACTTTAAATTTTTCTGACCAAGCAATTAAAGGACGAAATAGAATTTGATCATATAAAAAGATCACGATTACCATCGTTAAAATAGCATAACTAACAGCATAAATATTCTTTTGTTCAATAGCCAAAGCAATATAAGAACCAACTCCAGGCAAACGAATATTTTGATGCGCTACAGAAATCGCTTCAGATAGAACAACAAAAAACCAACTCGCTGACATGGATATCATCATATTCCATAATAAGCTCGACATGGAAAAAGGAACCTCGACCTTCCAAAATCTTTGCCAAGCAGAGAGTTGAAACATAGCAGAAACTTCTTTTAAATCATAAGGTAAGGTTTTTAATGATTGATAAAAACCAAAGATCATATTCCAAACTTGTGCACAAAAAATAGAAAAAATAGAAGCACATTCAGGACCCAGCAGGCTATTTGGAAATAAATGAATAAAACCAGTTACAGTGATGGATAAAAAACTTAATACAGGAATTGATTGTAAAATATCAATGGCGGGGATAATAATTTGCTCTGCGCGTCGATTTTTTGCAGCTAAAGCGCCTATTATTAACGTAAATAGAATCGAAAAAGCTAAAGCAATAAACATTCTAATGACGGTGCGTAAAGCATAAAAGGGTAAATTTGAGGGAGCTAGAGAAATAGGGATTTGATCACCTAATTGATAAGGTGTGGTCATTTGAGCGCCGGCCCACCCCAGGAAGAATAATACAGAAAAGATTAGAATCAGTAATAAGATATCCCATCGATTAATATATCGCCCGACCTTATCAGAATTTGCAAAGTAAAAGCGATCATCACGCATAATTTGATACCATTAATCATTTACCAGACACATTTAATTTAGTAGACCACATCAGGATTTATGAACTTTCCCGAAATTCTTAAAATTATTTTTTTGATCTTAGGATGTTTTTGTAAGTCCTGTAAATACTTTTATGAATAAAAAATGAACTTTTTTTAAATTTAAGTGTCTAACATAATGAGAGCGTTCCCCCCCGAATGCTCGACCCCGCTTTCCCCCTCTTTATGCGGGGTATGTGTTTGAGTGTATCTCATTCAAACACCTAATTGCCCCGGTTTTCATACCGGGGATTTTTTTGTTCACAAAAAGCCGTTACACTGAGAAAACTATCTTTTTGTGAGCGCTTTTATGAAAATCAAAATAGCTTTATTAAGGGCATTTGTTGTTTTATTTTCTTTATCTAGTTATGCAGGAACCAATAATGTTGAATTATTAGTATGGGCTAATGAAGCTATTGTAGCAACGTATACTTATAATTATAAAACCTATGCACAAGATCAAAAGACACTTGCCCAATATTTTACGACAGAAGGGTGGCTCGCGTACACTAAAGCACTTAATGCATCTAAGTTACCTGAGGCGGTACAAAAAAATTCCTATGATGTTACTGCTGTTGCTATTGCTCCTCCTAAGTTAAATATTTTAGATGAGAGTCATTGGGAAGTGATGATGCCAATCTTAGTCCAATACAGCAATCCGCAATATCAACAACAACAGGAATTGCAGATAATCTTAGGAATGACTCATGCTTCACCAGGACAAGGTATTCGAGGATATGCAATTACTAGTATTCAATCAAAAGTAATAAAACCGCCTTGCCAGTGTATTAATCAAGAAAACAGTAATCCTATTAAATGAAGTGAAATGCAATTAATGCGAGATGAAGCACGATTAATACTGCAATAACAACCAAAATACCAGTTAACTTTATGGGTATTGTGACATCTAAAGCAGATTCTTCGGGTTTATTCGGATTGTAGTAAACATCAATTTCTTGATGATCTTGATAAGCAATCGCTGCTTTATAAGCAATAGAGCGCGAATATTTACTATTCGGATTATTATGTGCTGTATCTAAAAAAAGATAATGACCGATTAAGTTTTTATCATAAACAAAATATTCATATTCAACCTTTGGCCATAAAGTATGGCCTTCGCGAATTAGTTTATAGTAAGTGATATGGCCTTTAGCTTTTAACCATCCTTGCGCATCAAGCAATGCCTGTCTTTTTTTCCAAAAATGTTGAAATAAAAAAACTAAAACAAAGAGCCATGCTAGATCTAAAAAAGCCTTCCCTAAATTAAAGGTCATTATTTGAATTCCTTAAACTTTAAGTATATACCCAAACTATTTAATTTCAAAAACCCAAGAGAGGCCTCGCAAAATAACTAGCAATAGGTATAATCATTAGCAGTCTCCGAAAAAGTCTAATAACAAAAGGATTGCTAATGATTGCTAAAACCCCACTTCATGCGACTCATTTAATTTGTGGTGCAAAAATGGTTGACTTTCATGGCTGGGACATGCCATTACATTATGGCTCTCAATTAAATGAACATCATTTTGTTCGTAATGATGCTGGTCTTTTTGATGTCTCCCATATGACAATTATAGATGTCCTTGGTGCTGGTGGGCGTCAATTTCTGCGAAAATTATTAACTAATGACATTGATAATCTCTCTCATACAGGAAAGGCTTTATATAGTTGTATGTGTAATGAACATGGGGGCATTATTGATGATCTCATTGTTTATCAGCGTGCGCCTGATAATTACAGACTAGTGCTAAATTCGGCAACTCATGATAAAGATATGGCTTGGATTAGGGAAAAAAGTCAGGGTTTTGCAGTAGGATTGCAAGAGCGCCCCGAATTAGCAATGATTGCTATACAAGGGCCTCATGCTATTGAAAAAACAAAAAAAGTATTAAATGCTGCTCAACTAGATGCTATTTCTACTTTGACTCATTTTGAATGTGTTGATGTTGAAAGTTGGTTCTTTGCTCGAACTGGTTATACAGGGGAAGATGGTTTTGAGATCATCGTACCTAAAGAAGCAGTCGTACAATTATGGAATGATTTACTTAATGCCGAAGTTAAACCTTGTGGTCTTGCTGCTCGAGATACACTTCGTTTAGAAGCAGGAATGTTACTTTATGGCCAAGATATGGATGAAACAACTACTCCTTTAGAATCGGGTTTGGAATGGACTGTAACTTGGGAGCCAGAAGATAGAGGCTTCATTGGAATGGGCGCTTTATTTTCTCAAAAACAGCAAGGAGTAATTCGTAAATTGGTAGGACTCACCTTATTAGATAAAGGAATTATGCGTTCAGGTCAAAAAGTGATTATTGACAAATGTCCAGATGGCATTATCGCTAGTGGTAGTTATTCGCCTACTCTAGAGCAATCAATTGCATTGGCTCGAGTACCAATGAATATAGGAGAGCAAGTATTAGTCGATATACGTGGTAAATTAATTCCAGCTAAAGTAGGTAAACCACGTTTTATTAATAATAAAAGGATAAGCAAATGAATGAATTGAAATATACTAAAACTCATGAATGGTTAAAACAAGATCAGGATGAGGTAATCATTGGAATTACTGATCATGCCCAGCAGTTACTAGGTGATATGGTATTTGTTGAGTTACCAGAAATAGGCGATAGGGTTGAAGCTGGTGATGAATTGGGCGTAGTAGAATCGGTAAAAGCCGCGTCAGATTTTTATGCTCCTGTGGCAGGAACAGTGGTTGCAGTTAATGAGAAAGTCATTGCGGAGCCCTCTATTGTTAACAATGATCCCTACCAAACTGGTTGGCTAGTTAAATTAAAACCAAGTGCTCTTCACGAATTAAATAACCTATTAACTGCTGAACAATATCAAAATGAGATAGTTGAGGAAGAATAATATGCCTTATATTCCACATACGCCTGATGACACTAAAAAAATGCTTAAAGCAATCGGAGTAGAAGAAGTTCACTCTTTATTTGATGAAATTCCTTCTTCTTTACACTATGCAGGTTTTCAAAATATACCTGAAGGTTTAAGTGAAATGGATATGCTTAAAAATGCCCATTATTTAGCGAATAAAAATCGTAATGGAATTTGCTTTATAGGTGCTGGTTGTTATGAGCATCATATTCCTGCGGCGGTGTGGGATATTGCTTCTCGAGGGGAGTTTTTAACTTCTTATACCCCTTATCAAGCTGAAGCTAGTCAAGGTACCTTACAGCTTCTTTATGAATATCAAACAATGATTTGTGAGCTCACGGGGCTAGAGGTAGCTAATGCTTCGATGTATGATGGCGCAACAGCTCTAGCTGAAGCGGTATTAATGGCTGTTCGTGTTAATAAACGCAGCAAAAGTAATCGTGTTTTAATTGCTGGAACTATTCATCCTTTTTATAGAGAAACAATTGAAACCATAGTACGTAATCAGCATATTGAATTAATTACTCTTCCCTTTGATCCTCAACAAGGAAGAACAGAGCCTTCTGCTTTAGATCAATACAATAATGAAGACATTACTGCTTTAGTAATTGCACAACCTAATTTCTTTGGCTGTTTAGAGCAAGTGGATGAATTAACCAATTGGGCTCAGAAACAGCAAATTATTAGTATTGCTTGTGTGAACCCTATCTCTTTAGCTTTGTTAAAGCCTCCTGGCCTTTGGGGGAATGCAGGAGTTGACATTGCTTGTGGAGAAGGACAACCTTTAGGATCACCTATGGCCTCCGGAGGACCTTATTTTGGTTTTTTAAGTTCTCGCATGGCTCATGTCCGTCAGATGCCCGGCCGTATTATTGGAAAAACAATAGATAAAGACGGAAAAATGGGTTTTACTCTTACATTGCAAGCTCGTGAACAACATATTCGGCGTGCGAAAGCGACCTCTAATATTTGTACAAATCAAGGCTTATTAGTTACGGCTGCTACCATTCATATGAGTTTATTAGGTGCTGAAGGTTTAAAACAAGTTGCTTTACAATGCTATCAAAATACTCATCAATTAGTTGAAGCACTCACTCAAATCAAAGGAGTTGAGCTTGTTTTTAATGCTCCTTATTTTCATGAAGCTTTAATTAAGCTTAATTATCCTGTAGAAAAAGCCTTATCTCTGCTTGCAGAAGCAGGTATTGCAGGAGGATATGCTCCTGCGGAGCATTATCCAAAGCTTAAAGACACTCTTTTAGTTTGTGCTACAGAAATGAGAACGATTAGTGAGATTGCTCAATTTACAAGTGCTTTAAATAGCATTATGACACAGTGAGGTAGTTAATGTTTATTATTAAATTAACTTATAAAACATCGATAAATGAAGTAAATAAATACACTCAAGCGCATCGAGAGTTTCTTGATTATTATTATAAACAAGGCCTATTACTTGTTTCAGGGCCGATGAAACCTCGCACTGGAGGTATTATCATTGCCACAAGTACTGATAAAACTTATATTGAATCAATTTTTAAACAAGATCCTTTTTACTTAGCTGAAATTGCTGATTTTGAGTTCATTGAGTTTACTCCAATAAAACATCGTGATGAACTAAAAGAACTTATTCAAAAAACGGAAGGCAAATTATGTTGATTTTTGAATTATCTAAAGTAGAGCGACAAGCAAGAGCTCAAGCCCCCCAAATTCAAACTACTTGCTATGAATTACCTAAAGAATTTCAAAGAACAATAGCGCCTAAATTACCCGCTTGTTCTGAATTACAGGTAGTGCGTCATTATACTCGCTTATCACGCAAAAATTTTTCTATCGATACTAATTTTTATCCTTTGGGTTCATGTACTATGAAATACAATCCTAGGGGAGTGCATAAAGCAGCGTCTATAGCGGGTTTTGCTAATCGTCATCCTTTAAATCTTGAAAAGGAAAGTCAAGGCTTTTTAGAGGCACTTTATGATTTACAAGCTAATATTGCTGAAATTACTGGCATGCCCGGTGTATCGCTTACACCAATGGCAGGCTCTCAGGGAGAGTTTGCTGGGGTTGCTATGATAAAAGCATATCATCAATCTCGGGGTGATACAGGACGAGATGAAATGCTTATTCCTGATGCTGCACATGGAACAAATCCTGCATCTGCAGTAATGTGTGGTTTTAAAGTGATCGAAATAGCTACAGCAGCTGATGGTGATATTGATTTAGAAGAATTAAAAAGTAAATTAGGACCCAAAACAGCAGGTATTATGTTAACTAATCCCTCTACCTTAGGCCTATTTATGCGGCAAATAAAAGAAATTGCAGCTTTAGTTCATCAAGCAGGCGGTTTACTTTATTATGATGGCGCTAATCTGAATGCCATTTTAGGCAAGGTGAGGCCTGGAGATATGGGTTTTGATGTAATGCATTTAAATTTGCATAAAACATTTGCTACCCCTCATGGTGGAGGTGGTCCTGGTGCTGGACCTGTTGCAGTAGCAAAACGATTGATTCCTTTTATGCCTTTACCGATAGTGAAAAAAACAGAATCGGGTTATCAATGGGCTACTCGTCATGATTATCCACAAAGCATAGGGCGCTTGTCTTGTTTTATGGGTAATGCAAGCATTTTATTACGTGCTTATTTTTATATGGTTGTTTTAGGTAAAGAGGGTCTATTACGTGTTTCTGAGTATGCAACACTTAATGCAAATTATTTGCTGAGCCAATTAAATAAAATAGGTTTTACTCCTGCTTATCCAAAGCGCAGAGCATCACATGAATTCATTTTAAGCCTAAGTTCAGAAAAAAAAGGTTTGGGTATCACAGCTATGGATTTAGCTAAGCGATTATTAGATTATGGTTTTCATGCACCAACTACGTATTTTCCTTTATTAGTACCAGAATGTCTTTTGATTGAACCAACTGAAACAGAAAGCAAAGAAGAGTTAGATGCTTTTGTTGATACTATGAAAAAAATTCGTGAAGAAGCGAAGATAAATCCACAACTATTAAAAGAGGCACCTCATACTCTTCCTGTAAAACGTTTAGATGATGTGAAAGCTGCAAGAGAATTGGATTTAAATTATTTTGGACAACAAGAGAAAATCGATTAGCAATTATCTCGTAGAGTGTGTGGTTATCCAAAACGTAGTGACTTCATGTTACAAGGAGAGAGTATAATGCCTGGTTCCATCAAGATGCAGAAATGGAAAGAGCAAATACGTGTAGAAATTCTTAATGGAACTAAATTAGATTGGCCGTTTCTGCTGATGAATATTCTTGCAGCAACAATTGCCAGTTATGGATTGCTTGCTAATAGCCCCGCTATTATCATAGGCGCTATGATTGTGGCCATGTTGCTTGGTCCTATTACAGGGGTGGCTCTAGCACTGGTTGATAGCAATTTGAAACTATTAAGGCAGGGACTTACTACCTTATTAGTAGGCTCAATTGCAGTAATAATTACCAGTTTTATTATAGGATACTCTCTTGATAGTATTCCATTAACATCTGAAATTGTGGCACGAACTACGCCTAATCTGTTAGATCTAATGGTAGCTTTAGCGGGCGGAGCCGCGGGTGCTTATGCTACAATTTCACCGCGTTTAAGTGTGGCTTTTGTTGGCGTAGCCATTGCAACAGCTCTTGTTCCGCCTTTATGTGCTGCTAGCATTTTGTTTGCCCATGGTGAGTTCTTCTTGAGTATGGGCGCAGTATTACTCACTTTTACTAATATGGTAGCTATTCAATTTAGTTCCTCTATTGTTTTTTGGTTATGTGGATTCCATAAATTATCGCAACAACGCAGCAGCTCATTATTATTATTTTTTAAACAAAATAGCGTAAGCTTAATTCTTTTAGGTTTACTCGCTCTATTTTTAACCTCGAGCCTAAACGACCTGATTAATAAACAATTATTTGAAACAACAGTTCGGCAATCCTTAAAAAAAATGATTGAAAGAGAACCTGGTAATTTTATGGTAGAAACACGATTCGAAAAAAAAGACAATAACTCGTTAATTGTCATAGCTGTTATACGTGGCTCAAAGCCTCCTACATTTAAGCAAGTAGCGAATATGCAGGAGCATTTACCTCATACACAAGATAATCTTTCTATAGAATTAAGGATTCGTTTTGTCAAGGTCTTAATTATTAATAGATCGGGTTATTTGTATAATTCTGAAATTGATAGCAATGAAAATAACCATTCATCTTAAATTGTGTAAAGCTTCTCAATTTTTTATGAAGTGATGCAGGAGTGCATTAAGTTTTATGTGTTTATTGGCTCAAAAAAACCATATTTTTTATTTATGATTTACCTTAATATAATGAAAAATAATTGTTTTTTTAAAAAATACTTTGCTATTAAGCTAAAATAAGTTATAACAAGAGTACCTATACTTAAGAAATTTTCATGTTAGTTTTGTAGTATAGACAGGGCTTGCGAAACCGCCCAATGTCGATGCAAAAGCATGTGAATGAAGAGATTGGGTGTTTTTCATAAGTTTCGATAGCTCAAGCTGCGGAATGTCGGATCAAGGATTGATAGGTGGGAGAGGTTTTTTAGACATCTAATTATTTTTTCATGGAGCGAGAAAATGAATAGCAAAGTGCTGTCACAACGCTTTAATCGAGAGTTAGCTGCCTTAGGGTTTCCTGATGATTTAGCCGAAAAAACTAAGGCTGTTGCTAAAGTCTTTAATATAAATCGTCATTTAGCAAATGCCTTAATTTTTGGCCATGCTTTTCCTAGCAAAAACGAGTTAGAAAAAATTGCTGAAATTCTAGAAGTTTGTCCACAGTGGTTAAGTGGCGCAACTGATAGAAAAAAAGCCTATGCAGGACGTGAAACAGAAGAGAGTGTTTAGTTCTTTTGTATTGATACAATACTAAAGGATTAAAAAATTAGAATTATCTCTAGAAAACGCAGCTGAGTCGTAGCGAGAATGCAATAGATACTAATGGCACTAAATTAAGGTAAATTTGAGTAATTAATAAAATGTAGGTTGAGCCAAGGCTTAATGGCGCTGCCTTAAGGCTTTATCCCAGCTTTCTACCTCCTTCACTGTCGTTAAGTTAAGAGGTTTTACACCGAAACCGTTCGGCCTGAGGAGCAGCGATAGCAGCGTCTCGATGGCTTAGCACCGCATCACGCCTTCGAGACGGAAGCTTGCCGCTTCCTCCTCAGGCCGAACGGTTCAGCGTAAAGCAGGAAAAACGTCCTTAAGGCAGCGCCATTAAGCCAAGGCTCAACCTACATTAATTAACCAAAATTAACACTAACTTACTGGAGTTGACCTCTTCGTTGCCTTTCATTTTATCAAGATAACTGCTTTTTTCTCTTTTCTTATGAAGCTTTCTCTATAAATCGCTTTCTTGAGACGAAGTCTGCTGATATTATTAGGAAACATCCGACTTCTGCTTCGAGCAAAATATCATGGAATGTTTAAGTTTTTGTGTAGCCAAGACTATTGATTTAACCCGCCTAGATCAGCATTTTAGAGCCACTCCTAATGCTTATACTTCGATCAAAACTCGTGATGTTTTAAAAATTACCCCTAATGATAATCCTTCGCATACTATTTTTATTTTTAAAAACGGCACTGTAGTGTCTTGGGGCATAAAGCGTTATGAAATTAATGACCATCTCAATACAATAAAAATATTGGTTAATAAGCCCATTGCATTATTAGTTCATGACGAATTTCATTATCAGTTAGGTACTAAAACGAGTATTGAGCCTCATGATTTTTTTGATGTAGATTGTTTAATGATTGAAGATGAAAGTGATGAATTAAAATTAAGTTTATCCTATGGCTTTTCTCAATCAGTAAAATTGCAATATTTTGAAACTATTATTGATGCATTGATTGAAAAATATAATCCTATGATTCAAAGTTTATCGCATACAGGAGAGATGCCTATTACACGGAAGCAAATCCAACAAGTGATAGGAGAAATCCTAGGTGCTAAAAGTGAAATGAATTTAATCAGTAATTTTTTATACCATCCTAAATATTTTTGGCAACACCCAACATTAGAAGAACATTTTATTATGTTAGAGCGTTATCTTCATATTCAAAGACGAGTGAATGCAATTAATCATCGTTTAGATACTTTAAATGAAATTTTTGATATGTTTAATGGTTATCTTGATAATCAACACAGTCATCATTTAGAAGTAATAATTATTGTCTTGATTATGATAGAAATTATAGTTGGAGTAATGAATTTTCATTTGTAAGGTACTTAAATGCATAAGCTAAAAACTTATTTTTTACATGGTAGTTCATTGAAAACAGAACTTTTAGCGGGTATTACTAGTTTTCTTACCATGGTTTATATTGCTTTTGTTAATCCTTCTATTTTACATGATGCGGGCATGGACCAAGGAGCTGTATTTACGGCTACTTGTCTTGTAACCGCTTTTGCCTGTGCTCTAACCGGTCTTATTGCCAATACTCCCATAGGGGTTGCGCCGGGCATGGCTTTGAATATTTATTTTTCCTACAGTGTAGTGCAAGGCTTAGGCATTGATTGGCAGCATGCTTTAGCAATGGTATTTATCTCAGGATTATTATTTTTTATTATAACACTTACGGGCTTAAGGCGCTTATTAATAGAGGCGATACCTAACAATCTACAAGTTGCCATTCTTATTGGCATTAGTTTATTGATTGCCCTTATTTCTTTAAAAACAAATAATATTATTATAGGTGATCATGAAAGCTTAATGCGCTTAGGTTCTATAAAAAGTGCTGAATCAGGTTTATTTTTTCTTGGTTTTCTAGTGATTTTAATCTTAGATTATTATCAGATTGCAGGCGCGATTATTATTGGTATTTTAACGATTAGTGTAATTAGCTTAATTCTAGGTTTAACGCATTGGCAAGGGATTTTTGATCTTCCTCCTTCTTTAGAACCTACTTTTTTAAAACTCAATTTCTCTGGTTTAGGTGAGTCTAGTGCATTGAAAGCAATTTTTACTTTTTTCTTAATTGCTGTTTTTGATGCCACAGGAACGCTTATTGGCTTACTGAATCCCACTTTATTTAAAAAACAAGCTAACTATACACAGCGTTTAAGTAATAGCTTAACTGCAGATGCAGCAGCATCGATTTTAGCAGGTCTTTTAGGTTCAGCGAGCACTTCGCCTTATATTGAATCAGCTACTGGGATTAAAGCTGGTGGTAAAACGGGACTTACTGCTTTAGTGATTGCTGCAGGCTTTATTTTAATGCTTTTTTTCTTTCCTCTTGCAAAAATGATTCCCAGTTTTGCTGTAGGACCGGCTTTACTTTATGTTGCCTGTTGTATGATGAAGCATTTAACTGAAATGAAGCTAGATGACATTAGTGAAACAGCACCATGTATGGTTACTATAATGATGATCCCATTTACTTCATCGATTGCTGATGGTATTGGTGGTGGTATTATTCTTTATACTGTATTAAAGCTTATTACGAGCCAAAAAATTAATCCATTGGTCATCGCTTTAAGTTTAGTTTTTGTAGTGTTTTTCTTGATTGAATGAGTGTTTGTTTTTGAAAAAAAAATCAAAAACAAGCTAATCTTAACTTTAATTAACTTGACCTATTCGCTCTATGATTCAAAATACACATCAAATTAGTGCTCAGCAATTAAGTGATTTAAAAAAACTTATCAAATTATGTAAAAAAAAGGATGCTAGTATACCTAATTTATATACTCATATTCTAACTCAACATCGTACTTTTCCGGCCAGCTTCCTTTATTACCAAGAAGAACAACTTCTTGCTTTTCTTTCTGCTTATTTTTTTTATGAAGATGCAGTGGAGGTAAGCATTTTAGTGCATCCTGAGCATCGAGAACAAGGAATAGCAAAACAATTGATTGCTTCAATTCTTCCTTTAATTGAATTTCAAAACTATTCCAAATTAATATTTTCAATGCCGCAAGGGCTGAATAATACATTTTTATTAAAAAAGGGTTTCATTTATTCTCACAGCGAATATTGTATGGAACGAAAAAATCTTGCTCCAATTTTAGAATACCAACACCCGCTCACTTATAGATTAGCAACCATTGAAGACATTTCTATTTTATCAGCATTAGATGAACTTTGTTTTCCAGAAAAGCATCACGATTCGCTCGATCGTTTTACTTATTTATTAGCTAATAGAGAATATGAAATTGTTTTAGCCTTTCATAATCATTTACTGATTGGAAAAGCGCATATTCGTTGGGAAGAAAAGGGAGCTACACTATCTGATATTGCGGTATATCCTGAATATCAAGGTAAAGGTTATGGTACAACTTTAATTTCTTATTGTATTAATCATGCATTGGAAGAAGGAAAACCTTTGCTTGATTTAGATGTTGAAGCCCATAATAATCGTGCTTTAAATTTATACATGAAATTAGGTTTTGCGGTGCGAAATGCGTGTGATTTTTGGTCAATCGACATTGGACAGTTAAAAAATATTCTTAATTTATAAACTACAGAGTTTTTAATCAAAGGACTAACGATGAAAAAGCGAGTTGTTATTACAGGTATGGAAATTACTTCCTCTATAGGAACAGGAATTGAAAAGTTTTGGCAAGCAGCAAGCCAAGGTGTATGTGGAATAAGACGTATTCAAGCCTATGATCCTTCTCCTTATACAACTCAGATAGGAGGTGAGATTACTGATTTATCTCTAGATCATCTTCCTGCGTTTAATAAAAATAAACGTTATCCTAAGGCTGCTCAATACGCACTGTATTGCACTCATCACGCTATTGAGCGTGCAGGTTTAACCCCTGAGGAATTAAGTTTGGCTGGAACCTATATTGGAACCAGTTTAGGTGGTCACCCTGAATTAGAAGTTGGATATAAAATATTTTTCACTGAGCATTGGAAAAAAGTTCCACCTTTAAGTGTGATTCGAGGAATGCCCAACTCCGTGGCTAATCATGTAGCTATCGCCTTTGGTTTAGGCGGTCCTAATTCAACGATTTCTAATGCCTGTGTTTCTTCAGCTGAAGCAATTGGAACAGCCTATCAGCATATTGCTTATGGCAGAATATCGACTGCTATATGTGGAGGAACAGAGTCTTTATTGTGGGAATCAGTAATGGCTGCTTGGTGTAAATTAAAAGTCATGTCTACCAATAATGAACAACCAACAGAAGCAAGCCGACCGTTTGACCTTCATCGGGATGGTATGATTATGGCTGATGGTGCAGGAATACTGATTCTTGAAGAGCTAAATCAAGCCCGTGCCCGTGGCGCAAATATTATTGCAGAAGTTATTGGTTTTGGTGCTAGTTGTGATGCTTTTCACGTAACCGTACCTAATTCCCAAGGGCAAATTCGCGCAATAAATGCTGCTTTAAATGATGCTCGTTTATCCCCTAGCGATATTCATTACATTAATGCACATGGTACGGGTACGCCCTTAAATGACAGTACTGAAACAGAAACTATTAAATCAGTATTTGGTTCTAGAGCTTATGAGATTCCCATTACTGCACAAAAAGCGATGACAGGTCATAGTATTGGGGCAGCAGGAGCCATAGAAGTCATTACTACCTCACTATGTATTCAGAACAATTTAGTTTTACCTACGATTAATTTGCACACACCAGATCCCGCTTGCGATTTAGATTATGTCCCGAATGTAGCGCGAAAAAAATCTATTGATATCGCTTTATCGAACCATTTTGCTTTTGGTGGAGCAAATGCAGCATTGATTATTAAACGATACCCTTAAGTTGACGCAATTGAGCGTTCACGGAGTATGTAATTTACTAGTATTTAACGCTATGCCTTTCCCCCGAAGGCGGGAAACTATTCATAAATTTAGCATGGGGGTTGATCTTTGGATGGATTCCCGCCTTCGCAGGAAAGACAGCAGGAAAATTTACATAGCCCGTGAATGGTAACAATGGATCCTCTGGTCACCAGAGGATCTATGATTTCATTAGGTTATGGATCTTTTCTATCAATAACTGACATTAAATCAAGCACTTATGCTTGGTTGCGTTGATATTGGAATAGTTAGCGGAGGTAGTGCGCCAGCAACAGATGGCGAAAAGAAGAGATTGGAGTTCTTAGCATTTCGTACTAACTCTGCTTGTTGGGAACGTGCATAAATTTCTTGCGCGGCCGGACTCTCTTTGAATTGATCCGCTAATTCTTTGATTGCGGCGCCCTTTAATTTAATTGCTGCGGCTTCGCTTTCTGCTAAAACGAGTTTAGCCTCCGCATCAGCTTTTGTTAAAACAGTTTTTACAGCAGCTTCTTGTTCTGCTGAGAGCATTTTAGATTGGGCTTGTGATTTAATAACAGCACCTTGTGCCAATTCATGTGCCAATTGCTTGTCATTAATGCTCCAACTGGTGATTCCTATATTTAAAAGTTTAATTCCTAGCTGGCGAAATTGCTTCGTAATTTTAGTTGTTAATTCTTTAATTACTTCACTAATACCGTGATTTTGATCTTGTCCAACATTGGTAACTGGAGCAAAATCAGCTAGATTATGATGACTGACAATTTGTGAGATACTAATTTCGGCAATTTCAGTAATTGAATTATCAATATCATCAATTTGACGAATGGCTTGTTCGGGGTTTTCTATTTGATAACGCACATCAGCATGTATAGTTAATCCTACATTATCACTTGTATATGCGGTAATAGCATGTAATTTTTTGGTTTCTTGTTTAACTGGAATAAAGCTGTCGAAAATATGAAAAGCATCTTTTAATAGATGTTGGCCTTCTTTGAGAATTTCAAGTTTGCCTTGGTTAAAGGTTTTAGCAATATAGCCAGTTTCTACACTAATAATTTTATAGGGCCCAAGGTAAATTTCTTTTTGTGCCAAAGATTGGGGTTTAACAGGATAGGTTTCCCAAGGAAAATTAGAATGTCGGCCTGGTGGCAGAAGAATCATTTCACCTCGGCTATTACGCCGCAATCCAATTTCGCCTTGCTTAATAATCGATGTAGTTGCCCATAAATATAATGCGCCTAATCCTAAAGTACCTATCGCAAATGCATATTTTTTGAACTCACGCCAACCTTTTGATTCTTCATAATTTTGTTGAATCTGAGCCATATTTAATTTCATTAGAATCCTCAACTATCAAATTGGATTATATTAAATTAGTGGCTAAGTTAGCATAATAGATAGTTTGTGTCAAAAAAGAACCGATTGATCTAATTATTGCAATTGTTGTGTATGAGGTATGGATTTAAGAAAAAACATAGCTAATGCTTACTAGAGCCTCATTAGTATAAAAGTGAGTTAATCTTAAGCCTTTATTAAGGTTGATTCCATCCCCTCTTAAATAGGATTTACCTAAATCGGCAAACTCATATCCTACCGCTACTTGCCAATTAGGTGTCAGCATAGTTTGAACACCTGCTCCTAAAGTATAGGGAAATGCTACTGCAACATTCGAATCAAACCAAAAGGGAAAATATACTTGCGGATTTAATTGAACAGGCCGATAATCATGAGCATTATTAAAGGCAACTCCAAAACTTCCACTGATGTAAGGTTGAAGAGGTTGAATAGTATAAGCAATTAACTTACCTTTTAACTCTAAACGTCCATGATTTACTTTGTAAGAATAGCTATCAGCATTTGGAAAGCCGTCAATATCTGCATAACCTGTTACTTCTGCATCTGACATTCCTGCAATACCTAAACCTAATTGGCCAATAATATTGGGATAAATTATACGTTGTAAACCAAAAAAGATCTCACCGCTGCCCATCGTACTGGTATCAGAATTATAGGTATAATATTCATATTGAGGGGGTAAAAAGGGATATAAATATTGATTTTGTCCAGCAGTAGTCCATGCTGCTCCGCCACTGAGAGTAATAATAGAAGACCATTGTATGGGCAAGTCTTCAGGAAATATGGCTTCTGAAGCTATAGCAGTTAAAGAAAAAAATAAGTTCAATGCTAGTAACAGTATTTTTCTAAACATAGCTTTTCCTCAATAGATGCATTTTTTTCTCGAAAAAATTTATCTCTATTTAGTCCTATTTTTCTATCAAAATCAATAGATAGGGTGCGATTTTAGTAACTTCTCAATAAGTTATGGCAAAACTTAAGGCTAATTGGAAGGCGTGGCGAAGGCTCTCTTGTTGGCGGCTTAATGCTTCTTTATGGATATCAATCGTTTTCTACGTTCAGTATGATGAATGGTGAAAAAAAATCGTAGTTTTAATCACCTATTAAAATACATCCAAACTTTTTTTCATTTGAGGGATATGTAAAAATTAAGTCTTGTTGAATTTATTTAAAACAGATTTTATGATATTATGTCTTATTGTTTCTATTTATACGTTATTATGAAAAATCTTGAGTTTTGGCGATCAGCTTGGGAAGAAGAAATGCACTTATCTTACCAGCATGATGAATATATAAAATCAAAAAAAACTTTAAAGTTATTATCCAAATATGTTGGGTGCTCTGAGTTATTTTTACGTCATGGTATACATGGAAGTGAATATGTAGTTCGTTTTTTGTCAGGAAGAGTGCAAACTCAACATGCCTGCGAAGTTAAGACCGCCATTACTGATTATTTACAGCGTAGGTATCCCCCTTCCGTTTTAATAATTTTATCTCAAGTAAAAAGACAAATTGAGAATACATCAATCAATCCTAATGGAACTCTAAGCGCGATCTTGCATGTTATAAAAGAAAAAACAACTATTGATTATTATGAGTTAGATCCGGATGAAATATTAACTCAACCAGAGGATGAAATGTTCACTCAGGCATCAACTATTAGCCGAACATAGCCTGCGTGTACAATAAGTCTAATAAATTACTATTGACAAGCTTCTTAGCAAAAGACATAGTTTAAATTATTATCCTACTCTGGGAATTAAAACTTGTTGCTACGAAGTGTGCTTATTGGTTTAAGCTTACTTATCTTTTTATTTATTAATGGCTGCCAGATCTCTGCTCCTTCTCGGCCGGTCATTAAAATTCCACAACACTGGCCTCACTCTACTTCTTCCAATAAAAAAGTGAATCTAGCCCAATTAACATGGTGGAAGCAGTTTAAAAATCCGGAATTAAATGCTTTGATGCAAAAAACAGTGGATCAAAGTAATGAACTTAAAATAGCTTTAGCTAAAACGGAGCAAGCGCAAAGTCAGTTAGAACAAATTAAATTAAGCTGGCTGCCAGGCCTTAATTATATAGCCGGCTATAGCCAATTCCCAGATATTGGAAATCCAGGAGCCATCGCAATTGCTTATCCAGTTTATATTATTAATCTCTTACAACTTTATCAACAGCAAAAAAGTGCTAAGGCTTTATACCAAGCCAGTATTGATGCCCAAGAAGGAGTAAAGATAGCCTTACTTGCACGTACTGGGATAAGTTATTTTGTTTTACTCTCTCAAATTGAAGCGCTGCACTTATATCAAAATCTATTAAAAGACTCTCAGCATTATCTGCAAGCACTTAATACTCAATATAAGTCGGGCCTTATTCCTCAAGACAGCTTAATAGAACAACAAAGTAGAATTCGCCTGATTCAATCACAAACCCAAGTGATTCAATATAATATCATCGTAAGTAAAAATCTGTTGCATTATCTATTTGATGAAAATCCAGGGGAAATGCAACTAAAAACCTCCTTTAAACAGCTCAATAGTGATGCATTTATTCCAGGTAACCAGCCATTAAGTGTGTTAAATAATAGACCTGATATACGTCAAGCGGAAGCTTTATTAAAAGCTGCTCATGCGGATACAAATGCCATTAAAGCTAATTTTTTTCCACAAATTGATCTCGGAGCTTATTTAGGTACGTCAAGCCAGGGGCGAATAAGATTAGGCCAAGCTTATATTGATGGCCCTTTAATAGATCTACCTCTTTTTGCACAAATAAAAGGAGCAAAAGCGCGAGATAAAGAGCTTTATCTTCGTTATAGAGATCTTGTTAGAGCGGCTTTACGAGACGTAAGTAATGATTTAGCTGCTTTTTCCGCTTTTTCCATTCAATTGACTAATAATAGAGCAGCTTTAAAAGAAGCAAAAGCACGATGCAATAAAGTTTCTATACGTTATCAACATGGCTTGGAAGATTCATTAGGTTTTCTACAATGCAGTATTACCGTAGATGAATTGGCCTTAACCATCAATCAAAATAAACTTGAAAAAATGGTCGCGCTGGTTACGCTTTATCAGGATCTGGGTGGAGGCTATGATGGGGCTTGATAAAGGAAAAATAATTCGTACTTGGCGCTTGGCCCTAACCTGTACTTTTCTTTTTTTAATTAGCTGGTATTACCAAATTCCTGAGTCCAGTTGGTCTTTAGTTACTATTTGGTTTGTAATGTATGAATATAATACGGTAGGTGGAGTACTTAATAAAAGTAAATTGCGCTTTTGGGGTACTATTATCAGTGCTCTTTATGGAATTACGATTATTTATTGGTGTGGCAATGATCCTATTATTAATATTTTAGCACTTATTGTAGGTTTATTTTTTTATACCTATTGGTTTATGGGTAACGATAAAACCTATACTGGCACTATTGGTGCTGTGACTTTAACCATTGTTTTATTAAATTATAATGATATTGAATTAGCTATTTTACGCGCATTGAATGTGATAATTGGCATCATCGCCTCTGTGTTTATGATTCAATTTTTTTATCCGCAATATGCAAAAAATTTTTTACGTGAGATGCAAATCACTTGGTTTAATCAATTGCTGGAATTAATCAAAAATTACACTGATCTCAATGAAGATTATTTGATTTTAAAAAAAGAAAGTTATGATTTGGAATTAAAATTTTTAGATAATCTTCCCAATTATAATCGTTTAGTTAATGAGTCCAAGATGGAGATGAAAGAGTTTCCTTTGTTTCCTAGCCATTGTCTTGCCATAAAAGATCAATTTCAACGTCTTTTTCGGTTATTGAGTTTTTTAATTTCAACACTTAGTTCGAATGAGATAAGAGCTCATCCTTGGATTAATGAACAACTAGTTCTTATTTCAAATCAATTATACGCAATAAAAGCCGAATTACTTAATGAAGAACTACCTAGGCTCCCATTAAAAAATGAAGATAAAGAAGAGATTGAAATACTTGAAATAAATTTAAATAACAAAGAAGCTATAGAGAATTTACTTCAAGAAGTAAACCTTATTTTAGCAGCGCTTGCTCAACACGTTGGGCAGATTAGTTCTATTAAGGATTTAAGATAATGAAATTTTATAAAATTAAACACCAATTTCCTATTACTCTAGGATTATGTGTCTTAGTTGTTATTTTATTGTATCAATTTTCCTATCTATTTCCTTTTACTAATAATGCTTTTATAGTAGAAAATGTTAGTCCTATTGGTGCTAATGTAAGTGGTTATATTACGGATATCTATGTACAAAACGAACAAAAAGTAACAAAGGGACAAGCCTTATTTCAAGTATTTAAAACACCTTATCAACTCGCCTATCAACGAGCGAAACATGAGCTTGCTGAAGCACGAGCCAATCTAAATGTTTTAAAAACGCAAGTAGAAAAAACACAATTAATGATTCAAGCACAACAGCAGCATTATGAGCGTTTGCTTTATGATTATGAACATAACCGCTCGGCATCTTATGGCAATGCCGTTTCCAAAATAGCAGTACATACTACCTTAAAAGAAAAAGAGGCTGCACTGAAAACCATGCAAGCTTTAGAAAAAGAATTACAAGCCAATAAGCAACAAATTATTGCACAAGAAAAGAAAATTCAAGCACTAATTGCTGTGTGTAAAAATGCCAAAGTTAATTTAGATGAAACAACTGTTTATGCTAAACATGATGGAGCTATACAGAATATGTTTGTTGCTTTAGGCACTCCTATAAAAATCCGCACGCCGGTTTTTTCTTTAGTGGATACTAGCCAGCTATTTGTCCAAGCTAATTTTTATGAAACTGATTTAAGACATGTGCGACCAGGGAATCGGGTATCGATCTTTCCTCGGATTTATTTAGGTTCAAAAACTTATCATGGTATAATTTTATCGCAAAATTGGGCGGCCAGTCGTCTACAAACGAGTAATGTCACAGGAATACAGGTTTTGAAAAATACTGAAAGTAATTGGTTTTTATTACCGCAACGCTTGCCAGTACAAATTCAAATTATTGACTATGATCCGATTCACTATCCCTTAAGTGTGGGACAAAGTGCTTATGTGTATGTACATTCTTAAGATTTAATGGCACTAAGAAATTTTTTCGGGAATAATTTATGTCTATATGGGTTGATGCAGATGCTTGTCCAAAAGTAATTAAAGAAATTTTATTTCGTGCAGCGATAAGAACAAGTACTCCTCTTATTTTAGTTGCTAATAGTTATCTTAATTATCCACGCTCTCATTTAATTAGTTCAGTTAAAGTAGAAGCAGGGTTTGACAATGCAGATCGATATATTGTAGAACAAGTTTGTGCTCATGATCTGGTCATTACGGGAGATATTCCGCTTGCAGCAGAAGTCATTGCATTACACGCTTTCGTAATTAATCCACGTGGTGAAGTATATACAGCTAATGACATTAAGCAGCGTTTGAATTTAAGAGATATGAATGAGCAACTACGCTCTTCTGGAATGAAGGTGGGAGGTCCGCCTAGTTTATCTATAAAAGAAAAAACAGCGTTTGCTAATGCGCTAGATCGTTATCTTGGCACTCAAGAACGTACACGTCCCTAGATTACCTAGGATATAAAACTTAGGTCCAAATTCTGATAAAATACTCTTTTGAATTGAGGATAGGCAAATGACTATTGATTTTGATTCTAATTTTTTAATTAATTTGCATAAAGAAAGCATCAAACGTTGGAAAAAAAATGGCATTGATTATAAATCCAACGGTATTTATCAATTAGCTGAAGAAAACCATGCTTTTAATTATCAATTATGGCACGCTGAAGATCGTGCTCGCCGTGATGATAAAGGGCCAGAATTTGTTTATCTGGCAAAAAGAGAAATAGATGGTTTTAATCAACAGAGAAATAATCGTATGGAAGCGATGGATGAATGGTTTTTTCATCATCTTCATCCTGCTGCAGCTCATTTATGCCCTGTTCATTCTGAAACTCCAGGAATGATTATTGATAGATTATCTATTCTTTCTTTGAAATCTTTTCATATGGGATTGCAAGTTGAGCGCGAGGACGTGACTCTGGAGCATCAAACACACTGTGCTAAAAAATTAGAAACAATTAATCAACAATTAGAACAACTAGCTCAATGTTTGGAATTATTATTAGACGAAGTAAAAGAAAAAAAGAGAACGTTTAGAGTCTATCATCAATTTAAAATGTATAACGATCCTAATTTAAACCCTGAATTGTATGCTGCTCAGAAGTAAGATCTGTTAAATCATTCGCACTACGAGGTCGATTAAAGTGTTTATTTTTTGAATTAAAAAAACCTAAAAATTGCAAGGAATTAGTTGTTTTTTCAGGAGAATCATTCCTTTCTTTAGAATGGATTGATTCTCCTGCAATCTTGGTTTTGTTAGGCGCCGAACACGTTGCAGTCGATTGTTGTGGTTCATCACTCAAATCATTTGTCTTCTCAGGAATATCAGCAGCGGTGGCCAAATCATCATAATTGTCTAAAGAAACTCGACCCAATCCCTTTGCTAAAGCTCTTAATGACAAAGTAAATCCAAATAAGAGTGCGCTTAATCCTCCAAGGACATACATTATCGGCGTGTCCTGGTAATGTCCATCACTACCGACTTCTTGTAAAGGATTGCCGACAAAATCGACAAATTTCTGGCCTTTGGTAAATCCGGAAAATAGAGAGCGAATAACTTCAAACCACTCTTGGAAAAAATAAGTTTTCTTCGTATTTTCTTTATTGATAGATAAGCCAGACTTTAATGCGTCATTTAATTCTTCTGAAGTTAATGAGCAATCAGTATCAAGCTCTTCCTCAAATTGCTTTTTCATCGTCAAAAGCAAATTATAGGGTTCTTCATTAGTTTTTTGCTCCTTTTGGTAAGGCTTATTAACTAATAAAGAGTTTGCAATGAATCCTGCTATTAAGACTAGACCGAAAGAAACCACTGCTGCAATTAATACCGGAGGAAAAGCAACTCCAGCAATAATTAAAATAGAGCTAATAAAAAATAAGATACTGGAAAGTGCTCCATAAGCATAAAGACCATCTTTTAAGCCAGTAAGAATGCTTGATAAATAAGTCTTGCGAATCTGCTGATGCAATAATTGGCGTTGTTCATCAAATTTACCAATTAAATTACCTAAATCTTTTTTAAGAAGACGTATTTTTAATAGATCATCGTTTGTTTTATCCAGTTTTTTTTCTAATGTTATTAATTTATCATAAAGATTTTGAATTTGTTTTGTATACGTGACTAAGAAATATATGGTTTGAGTAATTTTTAATTTTTGTTGATACTCATATTCCTCATAAATACGGGTGACAATACAAGCCAGGGTATAAAAAGCACAAATACTTGCTAAAGTAATGAGTAGGGAGGGTGCTAGAGCGGTTAAAATAAGGGCACCAGCATATAAGTAAAGACCATCAACCAAACCGCCAATGCCCGCGGCTAAAAAACCAAGATAACGCTCTTTGTCCGTTTGGTATTGAATAGGACCCCCATTATTCCTATAAAATTCTTCGAGGTTATCTGCGGATAAAAAAGACAGCTTACTTAGATTAAAAGCTAATTTGTTGTTATGAGCCATCATTGCTTTGCGTTTTTCTCTAAGTGAGCGAATTAAAAAACGATTAGCAGCGCCAAGAACACCTAAGGCCAAACCAATGGGAAGAATAAGTGCTGTTGCTGCTGGTGTCTCTATCATGCCCATTAGGCTCATGGCAACAACTGTACTCCGCCAGCCTTTAAATGCATTTTTCAAGCCCTTCATTACATCACGAAAAAAAGGCCAGGCATCCGCAATGCGCTTGGTATAAGTCCCCGGTTTATCATCATCAAAATAGCTGCCAAAAAAGGAAAAACTTACAAGAAATAGTGATTCGAGAGTAATCCCTATAATACCCGCAGGGCTGAGCATTAGATCATGCATTTCATCAGAGCTACCAGCAAAATAGACATCGAAGAAATATTTGAACATGCTGTAGGAGGAGCTTAAGGCATCTAGAACAGAGTAGGCGTAGTAAATATGGCGGCTTTTATCAAGTTCTTCTGCAAGAACTGTTGGCTGGACGTCAATATGCTTAGCAATTGCTAAAATGAAGACTAAGTCGTTTGGACTTAAAGCACTATCATCATTTTTAAGTTGAGACATGAGCACATTAGACTGTCATCTAAGATGCGGCCTATTGTATTTGTCTCTTGATAAAATGTCAATTAATTTTTCATCTTGAATCAAAAGGATACAAATATGTGCGCGAATCGATGATTATATCATAAATAAATACAAAAATTAGAATTATTTGCTCTAAAAAACACAATAGACTGTGACTAAGGCTTTAAACCTGCTACGATATCGCTCAAAAATTATGAGATACACTTCGATATATCCAAAATCTCGCTTCTTGAAACATTTTGGGTATATATATTCTTGATTAATGAGGATTTAATGAGATTAATATGGGCTTTTTTTGTTTTTACTTCGCTATGGAGTGGTTCACTTATGGCAGTCAATGAAGTATATACTTATGGTTTTGTAGAAAAAGCAACTTTAGTTGATAAAGAATTAACTTTATCAGCAAAATTAGATACAGGCGCAAAATCTGCTTCTTTAAATGCAACCAATATCACCGAATTTGATAAAGACGGCGTCCCTTATCTTCGGTTTGTTGTGCCTACTAAAGAAAAAGAATATGTCTTTGAAAGCCGCTATATTGGTAGAGTAAAAATCAAAGTGCGCGCCAATGAAGCGAATCCAGGCGTTGCCGCCTCACATCCTATTAAGCGACCTGTAGTCTTACTTAATATCCAATTAGGCGATCAAATTAAAGCGATTCGTGTGAATTTAACTAACCGTAAACGCTTTATTTATCCTTTATTGCTTGGTAGGGATGCCATTATTGCCTTTAATGGGGCCGTAAATCCTGCATTAACTTTTACTTTAAAATCTAAGAGTCTTAAAGCGAATGAAAAGTAATACACGCCATATTTATGGATTGATCCTTAGCCTATTATTATTAGGTACAGGAATATTTCTTTATCGCCACCTTGTGTTAGATGTGCCCTTAACGGATACAGAAACAGTAAATAGCTGGATGGTAGAATCTAATTTACGCTTTGTTGCAGACGGCAAAGCACCTATTAAAGCAAGTTTTAATATCCCTTATTTGCCACCTCATTTTGCTATTTTAGATGAATATTTTGTTTCACGTAGTTATGGTGTTACTACGAATTTAAATGGTTATAATCGAGAAACCATTTGGTCTATAAGACGTGCTCATGGAGCACAGTCTTTATATTATCGCGCTATTTTTCGTCAAACAGAAACTGACGAGTCTGCTTTGCCAAAACCTTCTGTTATTAAAATGCAAACCCTAGTAGAAAGTCAGCGCTCTGCAGTAGAAACCATTATTTCACAAGTGCGCTCAACTTCTGCAGATATTCAAACCTTTGCGCAAAGCACTATCAAAGAGCTTAATAAAAAAGACGGGAATGCTAAGTTACTTATTGGGAATGAGTTCAGCGATGAACATATAGTGGATGCGGCTATTTTAATTCTTAATCAATCCAAAATTTCGGCCTTGCCTATCAAAGGTATTTATTTGAATCAGCAAAGCAAAGCTGAGTTAAAACCTTTCTTAGCTGTATTTAATGGTAAAAAATGGATTTACATTAATCCAAAAACAGGAAGTGCAGGCTTACCTAAAGAGTTTCTCATTTGGCAATACGGCAATGAGCCTTTATTTGATGTTTCGGGTGGCAGTAAAGCCCAGTTTAGTTTAACCGTTTCACCTACGCCGATTAATGCCTTAAGTGTAGCAAAATCACGAGGTCTTGAAGCGGACTCTCAACTGTTACGCTTTTCCTTGCTTCAATTGCCTGTCAATGTGCAAACCACCTATAAAATCTTACTTACAGTGCCTATCGGAGCTTTTATTATTTTGCTTTTACGTAATTTTGTAGGCATTAAAACCTTTGGTACCTTTATGCCTGTATTAATTGCATTAGCCTTTAGAGAAACCCATGTAATTTGGGGAATTAGTTTATTTGTGATTATTGTCTCCTTTGGTTTATTAGCGCGTTTTTATTTAGATCAACTCAAACTATTATTAGTTCCTCGCCTGGTCGCCATTCTTACCGTTGTGATTTTATTGATGATTTTTATTAGTGTAATCAGTCAAAGTTTAGGTTTAGATTCAGGCCTATCGGTTGCTTTATTCCCTATGGTTATTCTGACCATGACTATTGAGCGCATGTGTATTACCTGGGATGAACGAGGTGCTTCAGAAGCATTAAAATCAGGGGTAGGTAGTTTAGTGGCTGCTGTTATTTCTTATTGGGCTATGAGTATTGAAGAGCTTCAGTATTTAGTGTTTGCTTTTCCAGAATTATTACTTATTCTTTTAGCCATTATCCTTTGGTTTGGCCAATACCGCGGCTATCGACTTTTTGAATTAAAACGTTTTAAAGTTCTTGCGAGAGATTAAGCATGATTATGGCACTAAGTTAAGATTTTATCATTTCCGCGAAAGCGGGAATCCATTTCTTACCAGTATAGTGCCAATTTAAAGAGAGACTCCCGCTTTTGTGGGGGTAATGTATTAACACTTAACTTAGTGCTATTCAAGTATGATTAAATTGTTTCGCCGCTTAAAAAATCATGGAGTATTAAGCATCAATCAACGGAATATGGATTTTGTTTTACGTTATAATCCACGAAAATTGTTTCCTCTGGTTGATGATAAATTAAAAACAAAAAAACTAGCATTAAGTGCAGGAATAGCGGTCCCCCCTTTATACGAAATTATAGAAACAGAGCAACAAATAAAAACCTTAGAAGAACGTTTAGCTCCTTACGATGATTTTGTTATTAAACCTGCGCGAGGGTCAGGAGGCGATGGAATTCTTGTATTTAAAGATAAAGTCTATGGCCGTTATCGCCAAATTAATGGCAGATTAACTACACACCAAGAGCTAAGCTATCATCTGTCTTGTTTATTATCAGGCGCTTATAGCTTAGGTGGCTCATCAGATTACGCGATTATTGAAAAAAGAGTAGTGGTAGATCCAGTTTTTGCTGAAGTCAGCTATGAAGGCATTCCTGACATCCGTATTATAACCTTATTAGGTTACCCTGCCATGGCGATGGTTCGCCTACCCACTCGCCAATCAGGCGGTAAAGCCAATTTACACCAAGGCGCTATTGGCGTAGGCGTCGACCTGTCCACTGGCAAAACCCTTGGTGGAGTTTTTCAAAATGATGCCATTGATTACCACCCCGACACCTTAAACCCCATTGTTGGAATTGAAGTCCCTTACTGGAATAAAATCTTAGAAATAGCCTCCAGCTGCTATGATTTAACTGGTTTAGGTTATTTAGGGGTAGATATCGTACTAGACAAAGACCAAGGTCCTTTAATGCTCGAACTAAACGCCCGCCCAGGCCTAAACATTCAAATTGCCAATAGAGAAGGAGGCTTAAAGCGTTACCGGATGATTGAAGAACGCTTTAAGGAGTTTGGGACAGAATCTGTTGTAGATAAAGTGCGGTTTAGTCGAAGTCAATTTGGTCGGTAAGTATTTATTTGCCAAATTTTTAAAATGTACTATTTATTATTTCTTAAATTGATTGTTTGTATTTAAATCAAGATCTACTTCTTTTTCATCTTTAATTTGTATCCCTTCGTTTTTAACCTTTCCAAGGTTTGTTTTTAAGCTATTACCCATCTTACTAGCATCAAGAGTGGCCAAAGCGGGCAATCCTATGGCTTTGCAAGCATAATTAAAATAATCTTTAATAGAATTCCATAAATTAGGTTCTGAAGCTATATATTTATACTCTTCTTGTAAAGCTTTTTGGCAGTCCATTTTTATATAAAGATCAGGATAGGCCTTTTTATCTTTTGAATTTTTAGTTAAAGAATCTACTAGTTTTGTGACTAGATTATTTGTATGTTCGACAGTTATATCATCTAGCTCATTAGCTTCTTTATATTGCCATAGGTTTTCTGCAAGCTCATAAATAGCTTTAGCTGCAGGACTCATATTTTTTTGACTCTTTTCTAACTCCTTAAGTTTTTGAATAATTTGTGCTTTTTCTTTTAATTCCATTTTAATCTCCTTTAATCTCCGCTGTAAATTACTCTTTTAAGTTAAAGTTAGGTTAAAATATTTCTACATAAATTTTATTAGTTTGAAACAATGGGTCATATTTTAAATATATACCAAAAAAATATTTTTTCCATAAAAATGCGCACAGCGAGTTGCATCATAAAAAAATGTTGCCGAAAATAGGAAAAAATTGATTCGTTGCCTCGTAAATAATGTTACCGAACGCGCAAGCGCGTAGATACTATGTAGAAAAGAAAAAGCCGTTGCAGTCATCCTTTGTCTCTTTCTTTATTGTGGTTATTTAGAATTTTGACTAAGGATAGCCTGAACGGCTTTTTCTTTTCTACATAGTATCTACTGGAAAATTTTATATAAAAGAATTATAAATAGCTTGCTATAAATGGAATATAAGCCAACTTCCTTATGTGCTATCGTAGAGCGTGTAGGTTGGGTCATTTTGACCCAACACTTTTGGCAGAGTTGTTGTTTTAATGAATGTATATTTATCTATACCATCCACTATTTTCTTGCATTTAGGAAAATCAACGATTGACTCAGTGAGACAATTCACTAAATGTTGGGTTGTTTTGACCCAACACTTTTGGCAGAGTTG